>NZ_PIZM01000008.1 GCF_002835465.1 Psychromonas sp. psych-6C06
ACAAGCAATTTAAGTGGAACAAAAACAGTTGGCTATGTTTCGTTCCTCAACAAGTTTAACCAACAATTTTAATCCGCTTAATGTGGGCGTTATGTGTCAGTGTTTTTATAATTGAGAGAATTTATAATGCAGTGGATTGCTATTCTTACCGCTTTAGGTTGGACTTTATTACAAGTTTTTCTTTTGTTTGTGTCAACGCAATGTATTTTTGGCCTTATTGAATTCAGAACTGCAACTGAAAATATGTATCAAAAAGCATTATCGCACACGATTATGTTCCTCTTTTATTCTTTATTTATATTGCCACTTATCTCGTTAGGATTATTCTGTTTTGCAGTTGTTAATATTACTGGTTGGCATGAACTTGAGCCTGCGATTTGGATATTTGTTACTTGGTGTGGGGTATTGTTCACTTTCTTTACTCTCTTATCTGTTAAAAAATAGAATGTAAAACCTAATGAAAATAAATAGTTACATAGCCACATAACAAGGCACTAAGCGAACTAAAACAGTGGGTTACGTTCCGCTGAGTGCGACGTTATGTTTATATACCCTTTAAATGGAAATGTAGTCAGCAATTACAACCTTAACATCTCTTAAATTTTAATAATTTAATTTGATCTAAACATATATATTTAACGTACCTTTATTTAAATTAATTTATGAAGTGTGGGCTTAAAGTTGAATAAAGAAATAGAATCAAGAATCATTGAAATGGCTTGGGAAGATAGAACTCCTTTTGAAGCAATAGAACTTCAGTTTGGTATGAATCAATCAGACGTCATCCGTTTCATGCGACGCCATCTCAAAGTTGGTAGCTTCAAACTTTGGCGTTCTCGCGTTTCAGGTCGCAAAACAAAACATCTTAAACTTCGTAATCCAGCTATATCCAGAAGTTACTGTTCAACACAGTACAAGCACCGTTAGAGTTTTACCTGCTCATTAATACTTCACTAAAAATATTTAGTCAGGGTTTCTCGATTGCCCTCATACATTTTACTAAAGATATTTTGGCGACTATCATAGAGCGAGACTGTTTATGATTAATGAATAATTTTGGAGTCGCTATGAAACTGTTTATTTCCACCATATTGTACTTGTTTAGTTTCAGTGTACTTTCTAACGATAATAGGATGCGGATTAACGTAATCGAATATCACAACCAACCGCCTTTTATCATTAACGAAGCGAGCAAAAAGGGGCTTAGCTTTGATATTGTAAATGCGCTCAATGCAAAGTCTGAACGTTTTCAATATCAATTATCTGTTCTTCCCAAAAAGCGAGCACAACTAACAATTGCAGATTGGATAAATGGTAACTGTTTTAAAAGTACAACCTGTGACGAAAACTGGATAATGTTATGGACCAACCCGAAATGGGGCTGGGGTAAAAATGCCCAAGAAAATTACCTGTGGTTACCGCTATTTAGTGATTATGACGCTATTGTTAGTCTAGTTGATTCTAATATTAATTTTATCGATGCAAATTCATTGATAGGATCAAGCTTTGGTGGGCTCGCTGGTCATCGATACGCGGGAATAGATGAGTTAGCAGTGAGTGGCCAGATATTACGACATGATACGAATGATGAAGAAACATTAATATTACGTGTTTTAAAAAAGCGAGTTGATAGCATTGCAATGCAAAAATCTACACTCACTTTTTACTTGATGGGTCGCTATGCAGAGGATGTGAAAAAATTAAAAATAAGCCAACAGCATTATCAATATTTTATCGCTTCTTCTATGTTTCCTCCTAACAGAGTAGACTTAAAAGACGAAATTTTTCAATTAACACAAGAGCCAGAGTGGCAACTATTATTCGATAAATATGGCTTGAGCCCAATATTTTAATTATTTGTTCAGACTATGTTCGAGTTACTTCACCATGATTCAGTCACTAATGCTTATTCACTCTTAAATTCATCAATCTGTCTTTCGACTGAATAATTCAACCTATTGCATTTACCCTTTATTTTGCAACCCTAAAATAAAAAAATGGTCACGCGGAATTATATTTAATAAAATTTTGAAAAGTTCAATAAGCGACTGATAAAAAATTATATTTCAATTTAATTCTTTAGTTTATTTTCGATGAATAAATCATAATTTATATTTCTTTATAGATTTATTTACAAAATGATGTAGTGTCATTTTCGAGACGAGAAATGATTTCTAGACATTGTGCTCAGTTTAATTTTATTAATTTACTAATATAAAGGAAGAAACATGAAAGGCAAAATTCTTGAGTTTTCAGAGAATACTCGCGAAGGCATTATTTCTGGTGAAGATGGGAATAGATACACATTTTTAGTTGATTCTTGGAAAGCTAATACATTACCTGCCGCAGGTAATAAAGTGGACTTTTCGATTAATGGGGATATTGCTGAAAGTATTTATAGAGACTCAGCGTCATCTAGTGCTTCATCGAAAAAAATAACCGCTGCATTATTTGCTTTCTTTTTAGGTGCTTTTGGAGCGCATAAATTTTACTTAGGTTATAAGAAGCAGGGTGTGATCATGCTTTTAGTTTTCATACTTGGGTTTATTTTATTAGGGGTTCCTTCAATGGTTATTGGCGTCATTGCATTTATAGAATTTATCCTTTATCTGGTTAAGTCTGATGATGAGTTTGAAGAGACATACGTAACAAATAAAAAGGTCTGGTTCTAAATTAACACCGGGAATAAGTTTTTAACAAAAATCGCGATTATAAATGCAATTATTTCCCTCACATAAAATGCTTCTTTTTTCCGCATTATTGTCAATTACACAGTATGAGATGATGGGTAATGGAAGCGTTTTTACTCCTTTTAAAGTGTTTTAGTTTAGACTGAGGCGCCTCCCGATAATCGAATATTATTTGAGATAGCTATTTGACTTTATTCTCTTTTTCCCATTGTAATACTAAAGCGATAGCCTCTTCTTTAGTGCGTTTTTCTCCGTAGGTACGCATAAAAGTAGTCACTTTTCCATTTTTACGAACTGCAGATTTAATCGCATCGTACATGTAATCTTTGTTCCCAACTTTTATTACGTGAATAGTTTCATACATAGTTAGACCTTATAACTCATTAAATTCTCTAAATATATTACACTTGATAAGATGCAAGTCAATTCATGCTAGATGACGAGTCACATGGAGAATTCGAATTTTTTATCAGCTATTAGGTAGAGATTTATTTCAAACTTAACACTGGTCTGCATAAAAACAAACTGCACTTAACGCTAAAATTTAACGTATTATGATTACATATTTTTTCCCCAATACTAATGGTGCATGTTATCCAAGCAATTCCAATAAAAAATATGAATATTACTTGTTCTACCTGTGAAGCGTGTTGTTGCCGTTTAGAAGTTATGATTATTTCAGATACGGGTGTACCAGAGAAATTTATTCATCGAGATGATTGGGGCACAGAAACAATGTTAAGACTAGACGATGGTTGGTGTGCTGCCGTGAATAGAGAGACATTAATGTGCTCAATTTATGAAAATCGCCCTTGGATTTGTCGAGAATTTGAAATGGGCTCCTATGAATGCCAAGAGGAAAGAGGGCAACTTTAAATACTAATATGATGATTGTATTTTACACAAATAAATAAGGAGCATATGGAATGAAAACATATATGTATACATTTCTTGCTTTGCTCGCATTTGCAGGGAACTCAATTCTATGTCGTTATGCGTTAGCAGATGGTGTATCTGATGCATACAGTTTTACCACTATACGATTGTTATCCGGTGCTTTGTGTTTGTTTGCATTGATTGCATTTCAAAAGAACAACGCTACAAGTGTTGTATCAGGCAGTTGGATGCCCGCTGTTTGGCTCTTTGTTTATGCCTTCACATTTTCGTTGGCTTACGTATCATTACAAACTGGAGTTGGCGCATTAATTTTGTTTGGTGCCGTACAAGTCACAATGGTGATGTGCAGTCTTTTAAAGGGAAAAAGACTCTCTAACTTTGAGTGGTTAGGGCTCATAGTTGCATTTTCTGGGTTGGTATTTCTATTATTACCCGCTAGCAATACACCTCCGGTGACAGGTTTTATCTTGATGGTTATTTCTGGCATCGCTTGGGGTCTTTATTCTGTAGCAGGAACAAAAAGTTGTAAGCCTTTATTCATGTCTGCAAGCAATTTTATAAAATCAGTTCCTTTAGCATTACTGGCATTACTATTTAGTTTGGAATACTTAAATATATCAACAACAGGTGTTTTTTTAGCAGTCATCTCTGGTTCGGTGACTTCCGGTTTGGGCTATGCCATTTGGTATGTTGCGCTAAAAGGACTAACTGTAACACAAGCTTCTATTTTTCAGTTGTGTGTTCCTGTGTTAGCCGCCTTTGCAGGCATTCTTTTTTTGAATGAAACAGTCACATTTGAGCTGTTACTTTCTTCATTGTTGGTTTTAGGGGGTATTTTAATTTCAATAATCAAACCTAATGAAAGGTAAATACATCATTTATTCATCCAAATATAATTTAAGGTCATCTATGAACAGCATATTAAAAAAGGTTTATATTGTATCAGTCGTGTTAATAGTAAGTGCATGTACAGGTATGCCAGATAATGTAAAGCCAGTTAAAGATTTTGACTTACAACGCTATCTTGGTAAATGGTATGAAATAGCACGATTAGATCATTCATTTGAAAGGGGCCTCAGCCAAGTTAGTGCAACTTATAGTCTGCGTGATGATGGCGGTGTTTCAGTATTGAATCGCGGTTTTAATAGCGAAGAACAAAAATGGGAAGAAGCACAAGGGAAAGCTTATTTTGTCCAAAACAGCAATTTGGGATACCTAAAAGTTTCATTTTTTGGCCCATTTTATGGTTCTTACATTATCTTTGAGTTAGAGCATGAAGGTTATGAATATGCATTTGTTTCTGGACCTAATTTAGACTATTTATGGCTACTCGCTAGAACGCCAACGGTTCAACCAGAAGTTATTAAGACGTTTTTACAAATGGCAGAAGCACGTGATTTTGATACAAAACAGTTGATATTTGTTAAACATTAATGACCTTGTTGCTTAAACACAGTCGTAAATAGCAAAGCAATTCTGTCTAATTAACGGTAGAATTGCTTTTCAATAACAAGGATATCTATTTTGCCTCAATCAACGAAAATACCTAACCCACTTTACGGATTAAAACTCGATAAATTACTCACTGATATCTCAGATTGTTACGGGTGGGAAACACTTGCAGAAGTACTGAATATAGAACGATTTCAATTTCATACAGGTTTAAAATCGACAATGAAGTTTTTACGTAACCATGAATGGGCGAAAGAAAAAGTCGAAAATTGCTACCTTTATATGTATAAAAATTACCCTTGGCCTGACGACAAACAGCTTCTGATCCCACCAAGAGATAGATCATCTTTGGGGACGCCCTTAAGTGTATTACCCGCAGAGATAAATGCTCAAACAAGTGCATTAATTGATCATGCATCATCGATAAGAAACAGTCATAAAAAAGACAAACTTTTCACTGATGAGCCAGCCTATGATCCAACTAACCCATGGAATAGCTAAAATGGCTTTAAAACCGACAATTTATAAAATGAATATTAACCGTTCAGACTTAAACAATGATGTCTATGATTCACTTAATTTAACAGTTGCCCAACACCCTTCAGAAACATTAGAACGGATGATGGCGCGTGTGGTTGCACTATGTTTATACTCGCAAGAAGAATTTATTACTTTCACCAAAGGCCTCTCAAATGTCGAGGAACCAGATATTTGGGCGAAGAGCTTGGCTGACGAATTTTTATTATGGATTGATATGGGCGAGCCTTCATTTGAACGAATAAAGAAAGCCAGTCGATTAGCAAAGACAGTTGGTATCTATACTTTTAACACTAAGTCCGATGTTTGGTGGCAACAGGCAGAAAATGACTTTCGTACACTTAAGAATTTGTCTGTTTATCAATTTCAATTTGAACAGATTCAAGCGCTTGCAAAGCTCGTAAAGCGAACCATGGAGCTTTCGATTACCATCACTGGTGAATCGACTTATATCGCCACAGAGCTTGGAGAATGTGAAGTAAACCACACGGTTTTACAGCAATCGCAATAGGCGCTATAATCCCGCCTCTTTTTCTTCTCAACTAACACAGTGAACTAACATGAAATTTATTGTCAAACTTTTCCCAGAAATAATGATGAAAAGTAAACCAGTACGCAAACGTTTCAGCAAGATGTTACAAGGCAATATCCGTAATGTACTGCGTAACTATGATGACGATGTCAAAGTGATATTAGAGTGGGATAAAATCATTGTCCGTAGCGACAATGATAGTGTTGAAAACAAAGAAACCTTGATCCACATGTTAGCAAGCACCCCAGGCATTGCTCATTTCCTTGAAGTGAATGAAACTGCATTTACAGATCTACATGATGCCTACGAACAAACAAAAGAACGTGTAGCAGACACGCTAGATGGCAAAACATTTTGTGTACGTGTTAAGCGTATAGGTAAACATGAGTTTTCTTCAATAGAAGCGGAGCGTTACATTGGCGGTGGTTTAAATCAAAACACCGATGCAATTGGCGTAAAACTTAAAGGACAAGACGTTACAGTACAGCTAGAAATTAATAACGACAAACTGTTTTTTATTGATAAGCGCCATGCTGGCTTAGGTGGTTTTCCATTAGGCTCTCAAGAATCAGTACTATCACTCATTTCTGGAGGCTTCGATTCAGGTGTATCGAGTTATCAATTTATCAAACGTGGTGCTCGCGTACACTACTGTTTCTTTAATTTAGGTGGCGCAGCCCATGAAATTGGTGTTAAACAAGTCGCATATCGGCTATGGGAGCGTTTCGGCGCTTCACATCGCGTTAAATTTGTTTCTATTCCCTTTGAGCCAGTTGTCGCTGAAATCTTAGAAAAAGTAGATAACGGTCAAATGGGTGTTATTTTAAAACGCATGATGATGCGTGCAGGTGCCTTAGTCGCTGAACGTTTAGATGTAGAAGGGTTAGTGACAGGAGAGGCGCTTGGGCAAGTATCCAGCCAAACGTTGCGTAACCTCTCTGTCATCGACAAAGTGACTGATATGCTGATTTTACGCCCATTAATCGTCACTGATAAACAAGATATTATTGATTGTGCACGTAATATCGGCACAGCTGAACTTTCTGAAACCATTCCTGAGTATTGTGGTGTTATTTCACAACGTCCAACAGTTAAAGCTGTAATGAAAAAGATTGAAAAAGAGGAAGCAAAGTTTGATCTTTCTCTGATAGAACAAGTTGTTGTAAATGCAGATGTTCTTGATATTCGGGATATTGGTAAAGCCGCGCATGAAGAGGTACCAGAAGTTGACTCAGTCTCAGCCTTTGCTGAAAATGATGTTATATTAGATATTCGTTCGCCAGAAGAAGAAGAGGAATATCCCCTTGAAATTGAAGGTATTGAAGTACAACACCTTGCCTTCTTTAAGCTTTCAACACAGTTTGAAAAACTACCACAAGATAAAACCTACTTACTTTATTGTGCACGTGGTGTTATGAGTCAATTACAGGCATTGTACTTAAAAGAAGCTGGCTTTGAAAACGTAAAAGTATATCGCCCATAGGGTATTCATATACTGATCAAAGGTGCTTTATTTTTGCACTGACGATTATTTATTCGTTTAAGTTTATCTTCACAAAAACGGCGCTAATTGTGCCGTTTTTTTATGCTTTCAAAGTGAGAATTCACAGTTTTAATTTCTTTGATTTTTACTTTCCTTCACGACATCGTATTCTAGCTACAGAAGGTAAATACATATCAACAATAAGGAAATAGTTATGCCAAAACCTACAGAGAATTATAAATTAGTAACAGGTAAAGATGATTCAGAATTTTGTTACCGTATTACTAAACTTTTAGCAGAAGGGTATGAATTATATGGATCTCCATCAATCGCTTTTAATGGAGAGCACATGGTCGCAGCACAGGCTTTAATTAAACAAGAAAGACAACTGGTTTAGTGTACTTGAACTGGTTAAAACCTCTGTTTTAACCAGTGCTGCATTGCACCAAGGTACTCATGCCAGGCGACATTACTTTTATAGAGTTGATAAGCATTAGGTGCATAATAATGGCTCGGTGTTTTGCCTAAACGATTTTTAGCCAGAAAATTAGCGGGTGCTGCAATTGGCGCAGTACCATATCTATAAAAGAGATTTAATGCACGGTCCATATGAGATGCAGAAGTCACTAAAGCCGATCTTTTACCTCGTATTAACTCTGACATTGTTTGTGCTTCATCATCCGTATCAAGGTTATTATCCAGTGTGATGATCTGCTTCTTAGGTACCCCCATTAAAATTGCCAGTTCAGTGGCCATCTGTGCATGAGATTTTATATCACCAAAACTTGCACCAGAAACCACCAGCTTCGCATTTGGGTTTGCCTTATATAGACGCAAAGCCTCTAAAAAGCGGACATTTGCAACAGCACTCAATTGGCTATTTATTGGTAAACTTGGATCGGCAATCCCCCCCGAACCAAGGAGTAATATATAATCGAAATTTTGAGTCGCATTTTCTTGTAATATAGGTAAGTGCTTCCGCTCAACACGGTGTGCTAATTGATCTGCAACAGGTAGCATGCTCATTAGAAAAATAAATACAAAGCTAAAGCATAATAAACCTTTTGCGCTTTTTTGCTTTTTTGTAAAAAACAGCAAAAACAAAGCGATAAAAAAGATCATGAGAAACAGGGGTAGGGGCATCAGCATTGCACCTAGCCATTTTTTGATAAAAAATAACATGTTAAATATCCATTTAAAATTGTATGCGGAGTTTAACACCAGACTTAAGGCGATTCAGTTGAGCGATCATAATTTTGATAGTATTGCACAAAAATTCATTGACAATATTTATGGTTCAAACAAGGGGAAAATAAGAGAGGTAGTTGTTTGGAATGAACTATTAAAGTGTTTAGCGTTATTGCCCGATAAAAAGCTACGTATATTGGATGCAGGTGGTGGTTTCGGTTTTTTTAGTCAACGCTTGGCCAAACTCGGTCACCAAGTTGTTATATGTGATATTTCACAAATTTTACTTGATGAAGCCAAAGCACAACTAGCAGATAAAGATTATCAAAAAAACGTAACCCTTTTGCATTGTCCCATTCAGGATCTTCCAAATTATATAGAAGGGCAATTCGATCTAATTTTAAATCATGCGGTACTGGAGTGGTTAGTGGCCCCAAAACAAACCTTGCAAGGGCTATTTAGTTTTCTCGCTCCGCAAGGATTATTTTCGTTAATGTTTTACAACATTGATGGTCAGCGTTTTCAAAATCTAGTATCAGGTAATTTTGAATTTGTCGCTAATGGTATGAAACGTAAAAAAGTAGTGCGACTCACGCCTACAAACCCAATTAGCGAAAAAGATGTGCGAATTTGGTTGGGTGAATCTAATATGCAAATAATAGAAAAAACGGGTGTTCGAATTTTACATGACTACTTAAAAGAGAGCAGTCATTGCCAAGATAAATTTGAGCAATTATTATCAATGGAGCAAAAATTTAATCAACAAGAGCCATACGCATCTTTGGGGCGTTATACACATTTAACAATTCAGGCACAGTGATGAAGTACTTTTATTTTCGTTTAAATATAACTTACCAAGCTTTTGAACAACTTTACCGTGTTCCGAACACGGTGGTGAAAGTGCGTGATGAAAATGGCAAGATGTTACAAATTCCAGCCATGCGCTTTGTCCCTTTTTTTTCACAGCTTGGTGTTAGAGGGCGTTTTGAATTGGTACTTGATGAAAACAATAAATTACAAAGGTTACAACAGGTGGGGCAGTGAATTCAGTCAATATAATATTATTCACTGTAATTTTTTACAGCCGAATGTTTCAAGACTCGTTAAGAACAATACATGCTTAGGACAAAAAAAAGCCTAGGGTAAAGGGGAACCTAGGCTTGGGAAACGGCTTATTTCCAATAAGGAATAATATGTTTGCACACATTTAGTTTAGCCTGCTTTTTAAAAGATACAAATAAATAGCATATATAAATCAGTGAAAACAAAAAAAGGATCTTTCGATCCTTTTTTTACTGCCAATGAAAGGTTTCTTAATTTACTTCAACAATCTTACAAGTATTAGTAAATCCAGCACCGTTACTATCACCGTGGGTAATAAGAATTCGATCGCCTGTGTTGATCGCTCCCTCGGCTTTAAGCGTATCAATTGCATTTTGGATAAATTGAACGCTATCAGTTGTTGTAGAATCGAATTTAATTGGTGTTACGCCACGATATAATGCACAGTAATTTAGTGTTTGTTGCTTACTAGAAAGTGCATAAATTGGTAAACCAGAGCTTAATCGAGACATTAATAGAGGTGTTGTACCAGAAGCCGTTAAAGCAACAATGGCTTTAACACCAACAGTATGATTAGCCGCGAACATAGTAGTCATTGCTAATGCTTCACCTGGATCATCAAACGTGTAATTAATACGGTGATTTGAAACATTGATGCTTGGGTGTTTTTCTGCACCAATACAAACGTCACTCATTGCTTTAACCGTTTCGACTGGGTAATCGCCCGCAGCGGTTTCACCAGAAAGCATTACCGCATCTGTTCCATCTAACACAGCATTAGCAACATCCATTACTTCTGCACGCGTTGGCATCGGAGCACTGATCATCGACTCCATCATTTGCGTTGCGGTAATAACAACACGATTTAAGCGTCTTGCTGTACGGATCATGTTTTTCTGAACGCCCACTAAGCGTGCATCACCAATTTCAACCCCTAAATCACCACGAGCAACCATAACTACATCAGAAGCTAAAATAATATCTTCTAAAGCCTCTTCTGTTTCAACCGCTTCTGCACGCTCAACTTTCGCCACTATTTTTGCATTACAGCCAGCTTCACGTGCTAGTTTACGGGCGTAATGTAAATCTTCACCTTTACGCGGGAAAGAAACAGCAAGGTAATCACATTTTATTTCTGCTGCTGTAATAATATCGCGTTTATCTTTGTCAGTTAAAGCAGGAGCAGAAAGACCACCACCTTTTAAGTTGATACCTTTGTTATTTGAAAGTGGACCACCGATAGTAACAACTGCATGTACTTTATTACCTTCAACGAAGTCAACTTCCATTTGTACGCGACCATCATCAAGCAATAAAAGATCACCTTTTTTCACTTCTTGTGGTAGCGTTTTGTAGTCTAAACCGACCGCTTCTTGTGTCCCTTGGCCTTTTTCTAAATCGCTATCAAGCACAAATTTATCGCCCACAGCGAGCTGAATCTTATTGTCTTTAAACGTAGAAACACGAATTTTAGGCCCTTGTAAGTCGCCCATGATTGCGACCTCTTTACCTAGGCGAGCTGCAATCTGACGCACTTCGTTTGCACGTTTGACGTGATCAACAGCTTCACCATGTGAAAAGTTCATACGAACCATATCTGCGCCAGCGGCAATGATTTTTTCTAAATTATTATCTCTATCTGTTGCAGGGCCGAGTGTGGTTACAATCTTCGTACGTCTTGTCATTTTATACTCCAGTAAAATTAAATATTATCCATAATAGTAGTTAAAAATCGTGACAATAATATTATTCGTTATTATCACTAAATTTGGTAAATCTAGATTCTCGAATGCCTTGCTTCACACGTTTTAAATTATCTCTAAACTTTGGCCCACGACGCAAAGTAAACCCCGTGGCTAACACATCAATTAAAACCAACTGTGCAATGCGTGAGGCCATTGGCATATAAATATCAGTGTCTTCTGGCACTCCCATCGAAAGCACGAGGTTACTTTGTTCAGCAAGTGGAGAATTAAAAGCAGTTAGTGCGATAACAAATGCATCGTTTTCACGTGCAAGCCTTGCAATTTCAACCAGAGCTTTCGTTCTGCCAGTATGTGAAATAAGCACAATGACATCACCATCGCTGCTATTAATACAGCTCATTTTTTGCATAACGATGTCATCAAAGCAGGAAACTGGGATGTTAAAGCGAAAAAACTTATTAAGCGCATCATGGGCTACACTAGATGATGCACCTAATCCAAAAAAGGAAATTTTCTTTGCTTGGGTCAGTACATCAACAGCGCGGTTAACCAAAGCGATATCGATTGAATTTTTAGCAACATCTAAACATGCCATGGTGGATTCGAATATCTTAGATGTATAAGCATCAGGGCCATCATCTTCATTCACATTACGATTGACGTAGGGAGTTCCGTTCGCCAAACTTTGTGCAAGATGTAATTTAAAATCGGGAAAGCCCTTAGTATCTAAACGACGACAAAAACGATTAACCGTAGGTTCACTGACTTCAGCCATTTTGGCAAGCGTCGCAATGCTTGAGTGAATTGCAACTTGTGGTGATGCAATTATAACTTCTGCAACTTTCCTTTCAGATTTGCTAAAAGTATCAATGTTTTTTTGGATTAACTCTAAAGTATTCATACGACTCTACTAATAATTGTTTTTTTTACGTTAAACTAATTGAAATAATGATTTAATTTGAAAGTTGTAAATGTTCATGAAGCACATTTCTGAAATTCACAATATATACAGATGAAATTATATTACATAAACGCTTATAAATCGTTGTGTATTATAAGTAACTGAATTATTAACGTCATTTTATTACAGAATAAAACTGTTTTAGATCAAAAAATCTGTTTTTTAGTTACGCAAATGAGAGATTGATCATCGCTTGTTTGACCATTTAGGAGAAAAATATATGTTATCTGTTGTAGCTGATGTAGGCGGAACCAATATCCGTTTAGCAGTTTGTAGTAACGAAACTGGTGAAACTAGCCATATTCGCACATTTTCATGTGCTGAGTTTTTGACATTAGATGCTGCATTGGTACAGTATTTTGCAACACTGAGCGAACCAGTGAGTGCTTTATGTATCGGAATTGCATGCCCTGTTGAAAATGATCTTGTTTCAATGACTAATCTAAGCTGGCAATTTTCCAAAAAAGCTTTAAAAGAAAAGCTAAAGTTACAACAACTTTATGTAATCAACGATTACACTGCAATTTCACTTGCAGTCCCTTTTCTATCTGACCTCGATAAAATAAAAATTGGTGGTGGCGTTGTACAAAAACAAGGTGTAACTGCTGTATTTGGTCCAGGAACCGGCCTTGGTGTTTCACATATTGTCTATTCTGGGCAAAAATGGATTAGCCTTGACGGTGAAGGTGGGCATGTTAGCTTTGCCCCAAATAGTCGTGAGCAAGCAGATATATTGTTACTATTGCAAGAGCAATTCGGGCACGTTTCTGCTGAGCGCTTGCTGTCAGGCCAAGGGCTAGTAAATATTTATCATGCAATGTGTCGCTTAGAAGGAAAACAAGTTAAGTATCATGAGCCTAAGTTAGTTACCGAAGCTGCACTCAGTGATGATTGTGAATTAGCAAACCGAAGTTTACATCTTTTTTGCCAAATTATGGGGGGCTTTGCCGGTAACCTTGCATTGAATTTAGCCTGTACTGGTGGTGTTTATATAGCAGGGGGGATTGTCCCACGTTTTACCGAATTCTTTAAAGATAGTGAATTTAGAGAGTTTTTTGAACACAAGGGCCGTTTTAGTACATATCTTGAGTCTATTGCTACCTATTTAATTACGCATGATAATCCAGGATTACTGGGTGCGACTGTCTACTTACGCCAAGAGTTAGGCTTTATTAAAGAATAATATAGATTAGTGGTTGATTTAATAAGGGGAGTTCTCTATCATGCGCTCCGCTTAGTTTAATAAGCATAAAAAAGGTGACGTGTCCGAGTGGCTGAAGGAGCACGCCTGGAAAGTGTGTAAAGGGAAACCTTTCGAGAGTTCGAATCTCTCCGTCACCGCCACATTCTTAAAGTCTCGCATTTGCGAGACTTTTTCATTTTTATTACCTGAAATTCAAAAGAATTCAGCCTTTTCTGTTTTTCTACATATTCTTAATATCATTAATTTTAAACCTGTTTTTCATTCAAGGTGAAAAATCCAACAAGCTGTATGGCGAAAAGATCTTATACCAATTCCACTAATATAGTGTTCAAATTTTACGTAGGAAAAAGGAAGTAGCACAAGGCGAAAGTTACAGTAAATAGTTCTGCTATCAGCAAAACCTTTAACGCAGAGATAGATCCTTTTAACAAGTAAAATGATCACTTATTTAATGGATTTGGTATTACTTTAATGTAAGAAGATAATTGAAGTTCTAACTAGTTCAATCGTAAGTTTATAACTAATTCTTAAATCCTTACATTTAATTGATGTCGATAGAAGATTCTCGAAAGGTGAGCACACTGCAGCTGACAAAAGTGCTTTGATTGTAAACGGGTCTCTTCTGATTGACTTATAATATTGCTGAAGCACCTGAATAAGTAGCGCCTAAACCTGCTATCAAGCATAAAATTAAAGAGGTGTAACGAACTACTTTTTGAGAGATTCGATCCATAAATAACTGGGCGAAACGATATCCTAAATAGGCAGCTGGTAATAATGGCAAGGCTAATAGAAGGTGTTTAATACTCATATATCCGATCGGGATTTGTACCATTAGCGACATAGTACAACTTATTAAGAAAAATGCAGCTAAATTTGCTCTTATGAAATTTGCTTGCTGATGTTGCAATAACAATGCCATTGGTGGTCCTCCAATGCCTGAGCTTGTTCCTAAAAAACCAGAAAGGAAGCCGGCAAACAGTAACCTATGCCGTGTTGGTTGTAATTTAATCGGTAATAAACTGATAAATACGGCAAGTAAAACAACGATTCCCAATAAAAGCGAGAGTTGTGCTGTGTCGATATAGAAAAGTAACATCCCTCCAACCACTGAACCGGGTATTCGGCCAATCACAGCATGTTTTAAACCTCCAATAGAAATTGTTCCTCGGTATTTGATGGTGTTGATTAAGGCTAAGAAAAAACCTACAACAATAATAGGGCCGGGAATATATTCAGGTGAAAGCATAATTAACAAAGGAGAAGCAACAACTGCTAGCCCGAAACCAGTAGCACTCTGTATAAATGCACCGGTAAATACAAGTAACATTGCAATAAGGATCTGTGATTCCATTTACACTCATTTAAACTAGATACTCATTTAGAGGTATTTAAAAAGATAGCATTAATCGTTGATTGGTGAAATAGCTTTTAGGTTATCATTGTATTGCGTAAACTTAATTTTAGCCTGACTTGATATAAAAATGGTTATTATTTGTAAAACGAATAATGGTAGTATGATTTTATTAGTCGGGGAACCTTTTGGTTGAGATCGCATTGCGAACCCGTTGAACCTGATTCAGTTAATACTGACGTAGGGAACTAATAGTCTTCACTGAGTAATTAGCTGATTTTCATCCTAAAAAATTTGCTTATTTCCAATGACACTATTTCCCTCTATTTCAGTGAGGAAATATTATGTCTTTAACCACACAGATCAATACCCCATCACCAATTGTACTATCAATTGCAGGATCCGATAGTGGCGGTGGGGCAGGTATTCAAGCAGATATCAAAGCGATTTCTGCTACGGGGGGGTATGCTTGTTCCGTAGTGACGGCACTGACGGCACAAAACACCCAAGGTGTAAGTGGAATATTCCCAATTAGTGGCGAATTTATCGAACAGCAATTAGATGCTGTTTTTACCGATTTAAATGTTGTTGCGGTAAAAATTGGTATGTTAAGTGACAGTGGAATTATTCGTGCTGTGGCTTCAAAAATTAAGCAATATGCCCCCAAATATCTAGTTTTAGATCCAGTGATGGTAACCCGTAATGGTGATTTACTATTAGAAGATTCTGCAATCGAAACACTTAAAAGTGAACTATTTCCACTAGCAGATGTAATAACCCCTAATTTGCCAGAGGCGGCTGCCCTCATTGAAAGTGACATACCTAATGATGAAAATGTCATGAACAGTATGGTTGATAAATTAAGAGGTTTAGGAGCTAAAAATGTGCTTCTCAAAGGTGGTTTTTTGCAACATGAAAGCAATAGTACAGATCTATTTATTACTGAGCATCAAGTCATTCGCCTATCAACTCCTCGAATTATTACTAAAAATACGCATGGAACAGGATGCAGTTTATCTTCAGCGATAGCATCATACTTAGCACAAGGCTTCCAATTAGGTGAAGCAGTAAGTTTAGCTAAGCAATACATTACCGAAGCGCTTAAGCAAGCAGATAAATTACAAATAGGTCAGGGACATGGTCCGGTAAATCATTTCTTTGCATTGCATAAATAGGAAAGTTGCTGATGACCTCCGCTGTCGGTTTTAACATTGAGAATGGTCAATTACGCTATAGTGATGCAAAGCAAGCTATCATTGATAATTTATCTTTGACTATCTTGCCTTCACAATGGACCGCTATATTAGGAAAAAGTGGATGTGGAAAAACAACCATTTTACGTTATTTAGCAGGATTATTGCCTGATAAAATACAGTGGCAAGGCACTTTAACTGTTAAAGGTTTACAAAGTAGTGCTGGTAAACTTGAAAATCATGTCGCTTATATGGCACAACAAGATCTTTTAATGCCTTGGTTAACGGTTTTCGATAACGTTTGTTTTTCTACAAAGTTTTCCAATAAACCCCTTTCGGACAATGATAAAAATCGTGCTAAGCAATTATTAGATTTGGTCGGATTAAAAGATCATGCACAGAAACGACCCGCACAGTTATCGGGAGGGATGCGTCAACGCGTTGCTTTGGCAAGAACACTTATGCAAGATAAACCATTGGTATTGATGGATGAACCGTTTTCTGCACTCGATGCAGTCACGCGTTACCGCTTGCAAGCATTATCCGCGAGACTGTTAGCGAATAAAACCGTTTTACTTATCACACACGATCCGCAGGAAGCACTGAGGCTAAGTAATTCGGTTTATATTATGCAAGGAAAACCGGCACAAGCAACGCCACTAATCCTTCCAAATACGGCTACTCCACGTGATCTAGATGCCCCGGGATTAGCCAGCCTACAACAACAGATAATCTCACTGCTTGAGGTAGATTATGAATAAAACTCAATCAGCGAATCTATTTACTATTGCGAGCAAATTAACACCGGTTGCAATACAAAACAGTAGCAAGTCACTCATTCGTATTATGATTAGCGCACTGATTATTTTGAGTTTATGGCAACTTATTGTAATGCTATTTTCTTTACCAAGCTTTATTTTACCGAGCCCTGTCGATGTATTTAGCAAACTCTTTGAGCGCTCTGATGTGTTATTAGCACATGCGTGGGTAACTACTCAGGAGATCATCCTCGGGCTGTTATTAGGCTTAAGTATGGGCCTGCTTTTTGCCTTACAGATGTTACTCTTTGATCCACTAAGACGCTGGTTACTGCCAATTCTTGTTGCAAGCCAAGCGATACCCGTTTTTGCTATCGCACCAATATTAATGTTGTGGCTAGGCTATGGTATTGCTTCAAAAGTGGTAATGGCAGCGTTAATCATCTTTTTCCCTGTAACAACCTGTTGCTACGACGGTTTACGTAATACCCCAGTAGGATATTTGGACCTCGCTAAAACGATGGGGGCTTCAAAATGGCAATTACTCAAACATGTGCGCTTGCCCGCTGCATTACCTGCTCTTGCTTCAGGTATTCGCGTTGCTGTTGTTGTTGCACCAATTGGAGCTGTAGTTGGAGAGTGGGTTGGCTCAAGTGAAGGACTCGGCTATTTAATGTTACAAGCCAATGCAAGAATGATGATTGATGAGATGTTTGCGGCGCTTTTTATATTGGCAAGTTTATCAATCAGCCTCTATTTTTTAGCTGACTTATTAATTAAAAAACTCATACCATGGCAAATAGATAATTAAATCAATACCCATTTTTATACTTTAAAAGGAAGTGATTACAATGACAAACATCTTTATCAAAGGCGCAGTAGCGCTATTAATTTCAAGCTACTCAATATTCGTAGTTGCACAAGACAAAACCATGACTTTGATGCTCGACTGGTTCGTTAACCCTAATCATGGTCCTGTTATAATTGCACAGCAAAAAGGGTATTTCAAAGACGAGGGGCTCACCATTAAGATCCAAGAGCCAGCCGATCCAAGCATGCCAGCTAAACTAGTGGCAGCTAATAATGTTGATCTTGCTATCTCTTACCAAACCAGTTTAACGATTGATGTTGCTGCAGGTTTACCATTGATTCGTTCTGCTACGTTAATAGCAACGCCCTTAAACACGCTAATGGTTTTAGATAACGGAAAAGTTAAAACATTAGCAGACTTAAAAGGCAAAAAAATTGGTATCGCAATCGCCGGTAATGAGGAAGCAACAGTTGGTACGATGCTAAAAACAGCGGGGGTTGATTTCTCTGAAGTACAGATTATAAATATTGGCTGGGCACTTTCTTCTTCTCTAGCTTCAGGCAAAGTAGATGCTATTTGGGGTGGCTTACGTAACTTTGAAAGTAATCAGTTGGCGCTTGAAGGTTACAAGGCTAAATCCTTTTTTCCAGAAGAGCACGGCGTACCTTCTTACGATGAATTAGTCTTTGTAGCCAATGCAAAAACGTATGACGCACAAGCATTGAAAAAATTTAACCGTGCTATCGAAAAAGCTACGCAATATATTGTTAATCACCCAAGTGACTCATGGAAAACATTTGTCGCTTACTCACCAGATACTTTGAATAATGAATTAAATAAACGTGCATGGAATGATACGTTAACTCGCTTTGCGCTGCGCCCTGGTGCGGTTGACTTACCAAGATATGACCGTTTTGCTGAATTTATGTTTAATCACAAAATAATTAAAAAACAGCCTAAAGCTGTCGATTTTGTACCTAGCCTATAGTTGTTAACAGTATGAGTTAACTAAGTAACCTCAATTTTGGACAAGAGAAGCGTTTTAGTATTTTAAATAATACAATGTTTGTTTTTATTATACTGTGCTGTTAGCTTTCCATGACGCAAAGTTACGTACCAATAGCGGTATTGTATCGCTTTGCTTATCCAAAATTGAGGTTAAGTCATCAACTATCTCACTAAGGAGCAACGATGAATCACCAAGACTTAATTAATGCCTGTGCCAGCGATTGGGCAGAATATACGAAGCACTCATTTGTGCAACAATTAGCATCAGGTGAACTCGAACACAACGCATTTTTACATTATTTAAAGCAAGATTTTCTCTTCTTAAAACAATATACCCGTGCCTATGCATTAGCTATCTATAAAGCACGCACTCTTGCCGAAATGCGTATGGCATTACCAAGTGTTCAGGCACTTTTAGAGTCAGAAATTTCTCACCATGTCAGCTATTGTGCAGACTGGGGCATATCTGAAGCGCAAATGGAAGCTGAACCTGAAACATTTGGCACAGTTGCTTATACACGTTTTGTTTTGGATACCGGTATGTCCGGCGATGTAATAGACCTTTATGTGGCATTGGCTCCCTGTTCGATTGGCTACGCTACCATTGGTGCTCAGCTGTTAGCTAGCCCAACGACAAAATTTCAAGGTAACCCTTACGCTAATTGGATAACGATGTATGGCGGAGAAGAGTTTCAAGAGAGTGTACAAACAGGTATTAAACAACTTGATACCTTATTGAAAGACGTCGACCTTAGTAGTGAACGTGGTCAACGTTTATGTCATATATTCAAAACTGCTACACGTATGGAAGTTGCTTTTTGGCAGCAAAGCCTAGATGACACTTAACGTGTACGTTACTGTTTTTCAACGTATACAAAAACAACACAGCTCATGTCAAAACTTTACATAATCGCTTGTTTCTCTTTGAGAATATCAATCAGAGATAAATTGTTTCAAGCCGTAAAATTGATTACCAGTCTACCCATTTGGTATAAATTTAAGGATCACTATGACGCTATTAACTTCAAATCATATTGTTGATGCACTACTGCAATTACGTACTCAAAAACCATTAGTTGTTAACATCACTAATTATGTCGTGATGAATAACACTGCAAATGCATTGTTAGCCATTGGAGCTTCACCGATCATGGCACATAGCCAGCAAGAAATGGCTGAGATGATGAGCTATGCCGGAGCATTAGTAATTAATATTGGTACTTTAGATAGTGTCTGGACAACTCGTATGCATTTTGCAGTTCAGCAAGCCAACGCAAACAATAAAATAATCATTCTTGATCCCGTAGGTTGTGGCGCAAGTAAACTGAGGACTGATACTGCTCGAAACATTGCTCAAACGGCAAATCAGTTAATTATTCGTGGCAACGCCTCAGAAATTATCGCTCTAGCCGGAGAAGTTGCACAAAGTAAAGGCGTAGATGCACTTGATAGCAGTGAAATTGCAGTAGACGCAGCCAAAATGATTGCGAAGCAATACCAATGTAATGTTGTCATTTCTGGAAGTACTGATTTTGTGGTCACATCGCAATATTGCTACCAATTAAATAATGGCCATCAAATGATGCCCTATGTAACTGGAATGGGCTGTACTCACAGCGCGTTAACGGGTGCCTTTGCAGCTATTGGAGAAGTAAGTGGGGTAGCAGCCACCGCAATACTAGGAGTTGCCGGCGAGATAGCAGCCGAAAATTCAGCAGGCCCGGGAAGTTTGCAACTTAATTTACTAGACAGCTTATACCAACTTGATGCAAAGACGGTAATTGAACGATTGAAATTAACAGCAACTGATTATTAGGCGTTAATTATGAATAATCCCTATCAGTTATACTTAGTTACCGATGAAAAGCAAGATATCGCAACTCTGTGTCACGTTGTTGATCAAGCTGTCAAAGGTGGCGTTAGCATGGTGCAAATTCGTGAAAAAGAAACTAGCTTTCGACACTTTCTTGAACGCGCCAAAGCTGTCAAATCAGTACTTGAAGGAAGTGGTGTAGCGCTTATTATAAATGATCGAGTTGATATTGCATTAGCAGTAGACGCTGATGGTGTGCATTTAGGACAGAGTGATATGCCTGCACATATTGCACGACAGCTTCTTGGCCCTGATAAAATATTGGGGTTATCTGTTGAAAATGAGAGACAGCTACAACAAGCACAAATACTACCCGTCGATTATTTAGGTATTAGTGCGATTTTCTCAACTCCAACGAAAACCAATACCTTAAAAGAGTGGGGCATAACAGGCCTAGTCAACGCTCTTAAGCAAAGCGATTTACCGCTGGTTGCAATTGGAGGGATTAATGCAAAAAATATCCAGCAAATTGCAATGACAAAAGTGCAAGGCATAGCGTTAGTTTCTGCAATTTGTCATTCGAATTCCCCACAACAGGCGAGTAAAAAGTTATTAGCGCTAATTAAAAGCGTTTAAAACGATGTAACCTCAATTCTGGATAAGCAAATAGATACAGCACTATTAGTTTAGAGTATTTCTGTGTTAAATCATCTTCCAATAACCAGTTATTGCTTCGATAATTTGCCTTGAACTACACAAAAATAACAGCACTGTATGAGATACATTTAAACCTATTGATATACACTACCTGTGCGATTCCTTTGTCTAGAATTAGGTTAAATATTTTTACCTGGTTTATACGTGATTTGAATTTATACCAATTTCGCTAATATAGTGATCAAATATTACGCAGGTAAAAGGAGTCAGTTCAAGGCGAAGATTGATCAGTTATTTAGTGGATTTGGTATTATAGCAATAGCATCAAATGAGCTGATATAGATCATAGCAAAACATGTTTCAGATAAAAAGTGCTTGTAATAACACCCAAACGAAGATAATTTACTGTTTAGAAATCAATGGATACAACTCACCCCAAAGGATTGCTTTATTACTTAACGAGAAGCAATATCAATGTCTTTATTATCTTCATTTACACTCTTTGCAGCTGTTACCGCAGTTGGTTTAGTCATCGCTCTGTCCATTATAAAAAATGGAAACAAAGATTAACAAATCACTGTGAACAGTGAAAAAGCCTCAACTGTGTATCAGTTGAGGCTTTTGTTAAAGTTGCGTTTGTAATCCTGCAACCTGATGCCAAAAGCCATTACACTCTTTACTTTCAAGTTTAACTGCCGAAGTCCCCGTTGTCAGTGCCTCTCTATATTGCTCTAATACTGTAAATGCTTGTTCATCGGAAGGGCTAACACGAACTACATCGACTAAACCTTGCATTGAGGGAAGATCATTTATCAAGTTATAGCAGTATCCCGACTGTGTTTGAATGCCGTTTAAAATGAATACCTGTTGATCTTCCTGCGTGGTGGTTGCTCGCCCCTGCGGATAGTTGATACAGCAAAGTTCACAATCATCCTTCGCTTTATTTTCAGAGCGTGCTGTAAAACAGCGGGCAGAATACGCTAGCGGCATAAAACCATGTGAAAAAACCTCTACTTCAAATTGCGAACGAATACCTAAATCTTCACAATCATTGACCGTTTTAGCTAACCAGTCGCGTGACAGTTCAACGGGCATAACCCAACGTTGCATGCCTTTATTAACAAACATTTTTAATACCGAAGCGTTATAGCAGTTAATGGCAGGACCACATACAAAAGGCACCTTTTTTTCGCTTAACAGTTGTATTGCACCAACATCGTTAGCCTCAACGCTTAATTCACCATTTTCACATAACTGTTTTAAAATTTTAACTTCTGAGGGGGCTTCAAGTAAGGCCATGCTAGAGAGAATAATCTCTTTACCGTTGCCGTTTAGTTCTTTCGCTAAATTTATCCAGTCGCGTGCTTTTAGTTCACGACGCTTACTACACACTGTCTCTCCGAGATAAATACTATCTGCTTCACTGTTTAATGCTTGCTTATAAAAGCTTTCAACGGTTTGTTTTGGCCAGTAATAAAGTAGTGGGCCTAATGATAATTTCATTTTAATTCCTTATGTTTATTGCCAATCTCGGTGATAGGCACCTAAGGTGGTTTGAGTCCCTTCAGAGACATTAGCTAATACCGCATTCCATTCATCATCTACGTGATAGCCTTCTGGGTTGGCTTTATAACGATCAATCGCCGCTCGCCACACTTTAGTTATTTGCTCTACGTAGGCAGGGCTACGTTGTCTTCCTTCGATTTTTACCGAACAGATATTTGCCTTCATTAACTCAGGAACCATGGAAAGGGTATTTAAACTCGTTGGCTCTTCTAGTGCATGATAAAGGTTGTCTTCAACATTAAACTTACCTTTGCACAGTGTTGGATAACCCGCTTTTTCACCTTGTTGGTAACGATCAATCAAAATGTCATTTAAGCGAGACTCAAGTCCTTGTTCTGTTTCACTATAACGAACAAATTTGGCGGGCGAACAGGCTCCGACTGTGTTTGGGGACTCACCTGTAAAATATGAAGAAAGGTAGCAACGTCCTTCGGCCATAATGCAAAGGCTACCAAAGGCGAATACTTCAAGTGGCATATCTGTATTTCGTGCAAGTTGCTTTACTTGATGAATGGATAAAACACGTGGCAACACGACACGTCTAACATTGAAATTTTGTTTATAAAAATCGATAGCAGCAGTATTTGTTGCAGAGGCCTGCACGCTTAAATGTAGCTCTAAATCAGGGTATTTATTGGCCGCATAATCAAGTGTTGCAATATCAGCAATGATGGCTGCATTAGCACCTAAGTCGACACATTTATCAACGGCATTTTGCCAACGTTTCTCTCCACCAGGATGAGCAAATGTATTTATCGCTACATGAAGATGCTTATTGTGATCGCGAACATATTGAGCACCTTTAGCAAGTTTTTTATCGTTAAAGTTTAATCCAGCAAAATGACGCGCATTGGTATCATCTTTAAGGCCAATATATACCGCGTCTGCGCCACAATCGATGGCAGTTTTTAGGGCAGGTAAACTACCTGCAGGACAAAGAAGTTCCATAGCTATTCCAAGGCATTAGAAAGAGTGAGTCATTGTAAAAAGCTTGCTAAAACATTTATTGATATAGGGCAGGGTTGTCTTAATCTAATCGATTTATAATCACCTTTTTGCATAGAGAATAAGCATGTTTAACCCATTATTAAAAAATATCCATCACCAGCTGGTAAAAAATGCCCCGAATGTTCTTGCGCTTCCCAGCTCACTTATGCCTTTTTTCATTCAGAAAAAGTTACTGGGTGAATTATTAGCGCGGTTGTTCAAAGAAGCGATTGAAGATGGCGATCTTGAATTTTTGCAAGATAAATGGTTAAAAGTGGAAGTAACCGATCTTAAATTAACTTGGTTTTTAAGTTTTAAAGATGAAAAGTTAGTGATTAATGAAAGTGCTGAGCAGGTTGATGTTATTTTTTCTGGTGATGTTAATGAACTCATTCTAATAGCAGGGCGCAAAGAAGATCCTGACACGCTGTTTTTCCAGCGTCGATTAACCATTCAAGGCGATACTGAGCTAGGTTTAGAGGTTAAGAACCTACTTGATAATATCGATTTTGAGACCTTGCCAGATCTAGCACAACAAAGCATTCAACGTTTTTCAAACTTTGTCCAACAGGGTATGAAACCTCCTCAAACAGTCCAGGCCTAAAGAAAGTCGAAAATAGATTGCTTTATTAGCATTGCCCAGTTAACTTGTTAGTCGTTAATATGTTAACTGGGTGTTAAAAGTCTCCCCACTAAATAATCGCTCGTTAAATTATTACAATGCACATATCAACTTCGCCAAGTATGTTTAATTAACCAAATATCACCCTATTTCATCATTCTTATCTCCTTTTCACAGAGGCATTTTCATGAAAATTTACGCTGATATAAAATCAGGCAACTGTTACAAAATCGCTTTGTTGTGTTCGTTATTAAAAATTCCGCATCAATGGATTGCGATTGATATCTTAAAGGGGGAGACCTCAACTGCTGAATTTTTGCAAAAGAATCCAAATGGTAAAATTCCCTTGCTAGAAACCGATGACGGACGCTTTTTGTCGGAGTCAAATGCTATTCTCAATTATTTAGCGAATGGGAGTGCGTTATTACCGGACGACGTTTTTGAGCGAGCATCATTGTTACAATGGCAATTTTTTGAACAGTACAGTCATGAACCATTTATCGCAGTTGCCCGTTATATTAATGTGTATTTAGGGTTACCTGAATCTCGCGCTAAGGAATATGAAGCGTTACAAACGGGTGGCCATAACGCCTTAAAAGTGATGGAAACACAGCTTGAAAAAGGGGACTTTTTACTGGGAGAAAATCTGAGTATCGCTGATATTTCACTGTATGCATATACGCATGTCGCTCATGAAGGAGGCTTTGATCTAAGTGCATATCCTGCCATATTAGCTTGGATAAAACGTATTAATAGCTTGCCTGATTATGTATCAATGAATGACTTTCCATCTGATGGAGCAACCTAAAATGGAACAAGCAAGGGTGGATAAGCCGCGCTATGACATCACTTTTTTACACACAGGGGCGGTCCATGTCGATACATTTAATGAACTATTACGTCCCCATAAGCTTAGTATCAAACATATTGTTGATGCCGAGCTATTACATGAAGCGACACGCGATGGAATAACACCAGCATTGATCACTAAAGTAAGCGCATTATTGTACAGCGCCTCTACAGAGAGTAAGTTAGTGGTATGTAGTTGTTCGACATTAGGCAGTATTGCTGAAAATACACAATTAGTTGCAGGTCAGCAGGCGATTCGAATTGATCGCGCGATGTCTGATTTAGCCGTCAGTAATGATGGAAAAATATTAGTTTTAGCTGCCTTGCAAAGTACTCTTGAAGCAACTACACACTTAATGCAAAGCTCACAACATAAGCTTAACAGCCAATGCACTGTTGATTATCAGGTGGTTGACGGGTGTTGGCATTACTTTGAAACAGGGGATTTTAGTCGATATTTTGCAATGATTGCTAAAACGATATCACTTCATCAAGCCGATTACGATTGTATCGTACTTGCGCAAGCCTCAATGGCTGGCGCAATAGATCACGTAATAGAAAAAAGGGCGCAGATTCTCAGTAGCCCTATGATTGGAGCGCAATCACTGTTACAAAAATTAGTACAGTAAGCTATATAGTTTACGGCGGAACTCACTAACCAGTTTAGGATCATCGGTGGTTGCTAAAATATCTAAGAATGTTTTCTTTACATCACCCTCTGCATAATTGAGATCGGTGAGTAAGATATGATAAAGCAAAGTGAGCGCCTCACTATTTCGGTTAACCTGATTGTATTGCACAGCAAGTTGATACTGAATTGGCGCTTTGTCTTGTGCGCTATCAAGTTTTTCTTCAAGCGCCGTAATTTCTGGGGTTTGAGAAGATTGCTTCGCTAATTCTAACTGTGACATCAAACTATGATAGATCATGTTTTGGCTTGCCATCGGGATAGCTTGTAACAGTGGCTCTGCACTTTCAAATTCACCTAATGCGAGGTAAATTTGCGCCAATGCCAGCTTAATATCATGAATATTTTCATTATCATTATTACAGCTTTGTAACGCCTGTAAGATGATCGTTTTTGCTTCTTCAACATCACCTTGAGCAAAAAGTGTTTGCCCTTGTTGCAATAAAGTAAGCGCTTGGTCTGGGGTATGTTTAGCAATAAACTCGCGAATAAATTGTTCGGTCTGCTCTCCAGCAAAACCATCTGCGCCTTTACCATCGATAAACATAAAGACACTTGGCACACTTTGCACACCAAAGTGGTTGACTATCTGCTGTTCAACATCACAATTTATTCGCGCAACAACAAATGCTTGATCATCCTCAGCATGAATTTTATCAATCAAGGGTAATAGCTCACAACAGATAGGGCACTGTTGCGACCAAAAAATAACTAAAACAGGCTTCTCTTTAGAGCCTTCTAAAATAACTTGTGGAAAAGTAGAAACGTTAACGTCATGATTATTAACTGTCATGGACACCTCAATAATGTAAAAAAAGTTCAATTGCGCTTAGATTATCTTCTTATTCGTTGAACGCAAGCAACAAACTGGAAAAATTATCGTCACATAGCGAATCTAGTTGCTTTATTGCTTGTTTTTAGTAGCGCGCAAAAGTAACATTAAGTGATTATAAATAGGAGATTTAATATGTTAACAGGTAGTATTGTCGCACTCGTGACCCCAATGGATAAAACTGGCGAAATTGATTTTGTTTCTCTTAAAGCGCTTGTTGAATTCCATATCAAATCTGGCACGGCAGCAATTGTAGCCGTTGGCACAACGGGGGAGTCTGCAACACTTAATGTTGATGATCATGTTAAAGTAGTAATGAAAACAGTTGAGTTTGCAGCAGGGCGTATTGATGTGATCGCTGGTAACGGTGCTAATTCTACGGCTGAAGCAATTACCTTTAGTAAACTGTTTGCTAACAGTGGCATTGTTGCAGGGTTAAACGTAACCCCATATTACAACAAACCAACTCAAGAAGGTTTATACCAACATTTTAAAGCGATTGCGGAATCTTCACAATTACCACAAATTCTTTATAACGTGCCAGGTCGTACTGCTGTTGACATGTTACCTGAAACTGTTGCGCGCCTTGCGAAGATTGACAATATTATCGGCATTAAAGAAGCAACCGGCGATCTACAACGCCTTGCCGACATCAAAGCATTAGTTGCTGATGACTTCTTACTTTATAGTGGTGATGATGAAACAGGTTGTGACTTTATGTTACAAGGTGGCGATGGCGTTATTTCGGTAACCAGTAATGTTGCCCCCGCTGCAATGGCTAAAATGTGTGAATTCGCATTGTCTGAGAATAAAGTTGAAGCTGATAAAATTAATCAACAACTGATGCCCGTTCATCAAAAACTATTTGTTGAATCAAACCCAATTCCGGTTAAGTGGGCTTGTGCAGAGCTTGGTTTAATTCCATCTGCAGATTGTCGTTTACCTTTGACTATTTTAGCGCCTGAATTACATAATGAAGTGCGCGGTGCCTTAACAGAAGCAAATCTATTTTCATGAAAATAACTTTTAAACATTGCCGTATTACTGCGGCAATCATGATTTCACTATCACTTTCATCCTGTGCTCGCTTTGATACGCGCATGCAAGCAAATGGTAGTTTTGAATATCAACAAACTGAATTAACAACACCGTATAAAACAGGTAATTATAGCAACCATGAAGCACGCAATAATTTTGATATCCCGGAATTAACTGCAGAGCAAAAAAAAGTTGGTTTTCAAGGTGTTGATGTTGATGTTCGTCCTCCAACGCAACTGATTCCAGTATTAGATGGCGTGTTACTCGAACCAACAAAAAATGGCGCAACCAAAGTATGGTTCAACGCATTTAGCCAAAACGATGATATGCAGGAAAAGGTTTGGCAACTAATCGATACTTTTTTGCATAATAAAAATGTAGCCATTGTTAAGCGTGATGAAAATCATCTACAAACTGGTACTTTAATCGATAAATATACTTTTGGTAGTGCACTTAATAAAAATACAATCTTAAAAGAGTCTTCTTATAATTTAACAGTCGAACAACAACAAGATGGTTACAGTGTTGGGTTGCTGGTAGATGTGTTAAGTTACAGTGAAAAGAATGAAGATAAAGATTTAAAATTAAAATTAGTCGGCTCAACTAAACAAGATATCGAGCTTCGTTTTGTGAATGATCTCTTAAACTTTGCTTACAATTTGAAAGAGTCAGAACAACTTGCTGCTAACGATAACCAGCCACTAAGCATTAAACTGGGTTTTGATGACAACCATCAAAGTGCTTGGATTGTTGATAATGAATTCTTAGATACATGGCGTAAGTTGCCAGCTTTATTCAAATTACTAAGTTTTAGTATTGTTGAACAAGATAAGAATTTAGGTTATTTCCTTCTCGACTTTAAACAACCTGATAGTGATTATTGGGCTGAGAATAATTTACAGCCTTTCGAACTCGATAACGCCGAATACTTCGTGCAGCTAGGTGAGTTAACCGGTGGTACAACTTCAATTACTTGGTTAGATGAAGATAAAAAACCTTTACCAGATCAAAAAGTAACAGAAATTTATTTAAGTATTACTGAACAGGTTCGTGGCGTACTTATTGAAAATAATAAACAAACTAAAGAATTTTAGTTTACAGAGCTCATAGCTAACCATAAAAAACCAACTGATTTATAATCCGTTGGTTTTTTTATTTACTTTTTCTCTTTTTCCTCTCTGCTCTCATTTTCTGCTTCTTTCCTTTCGGCAATTGATTTCAATACACTCTCAGGTATTTTTATTTTTGCGCTCTGTTTTAATAATAATAAATTACTAATGATGATACCGAGTACCAACGAAATAATTAAAAATATTAACCAACCATTCATCTTCTCTCCAAATATATCAAACGAAATAAATTACTGATCTATTTAAAAATTATAATAACTTATCTTTTTCTTACAATTTCACAAAGGGAACAAGCACTACGATTTATACTAATACCAGATCCACTGAATAACTGATCAGCGTTAAAAGTTTCGTAAAGGGAACCATTTGCATCAATTTTCATTTTGAACTAACTCCTTTTCCTACCTAATATTTGATCACTATATTAGCGGAATTGCTATAAGTCATTTCTCTTACACAAAATTTAGATCACAGACTTAGTTCTCTTGGTAAAAATAATTTTTAAAATAAAAAAGCAGAAAATTAATTCTGCTTTTAAAATAATATTTGTAGAAAAAATTAATCTACTAAGTTGTATTCATCACGAAGAATGTTAACAATTTCTTGTTTGGGATTTTCACTCAAAATTATTTTTTTACCTATAATTTTTTCCGCAATACCAATATAAGTTTCAGAAATTTTCATTAAAACTGCTTCAGGTAGTGCATTTTCTTTTGCCAACAAAGTTCGCTCTTGCATACGATCTTTATTTAATAAGATATCAGGATCAGGAAAGTGGTTTAATAATAACTGGCGAAAATCTTCTTTTGAATTCTCAACAATTTTTCCTTCAGCAAAAGCAGCACCATCCCAAATACGAGATGAATCAGGCGTGCCAACTTCATCCATATAAATTAATTTTTCAGTACCAGCTTTATCTTTTACATAACCAAATTCAAATTTTGTATCTACAAATATTTGATCAATTTTTTCAAGCGCGTCACTAATGACAATAAAACCTTCAGTTAATAATTTTTCATACAGTGAGATATCTGACGCTTTACTGAAATTGAATGAAGAAAAATGTTGTTCAATGTCTTGTCTGGTTACATTAACATCGTCTACTTCTGGTACACCAGGGATCCCTTTTAAAATACCTTTACTCGATGGAGTGATTAAAAGTGCAGGCAGTTTTTCATTGTTTGATAAACCTTCTGCGATTTTAATACCACAGAATTCACGTTCACCTTTTTCATAAGCACGCCACATTGAACCAGTCATATATTGACGCGCAATTGCTTCTATCATCACCGGCTTAGCTTTTTGAACAATCCATACAAAAGGGTGGGGGATATCTAGAATATGACTGTCAGCAAGACCTTGCTCTTTGAATAATTTAAACCAATGATTTGAAATTGCATTCAGTGCAGCGCCTTTTCCTGGCACCCCATTCATGCCACCTTCGCCATGCCAAATACAATCAAAAGCAGAAATACGATCACTAATAACCATAATTGCTAGCGGAGAATCCGGTGCAACATCGTAGCCTTTTTCTTCAATTAAACGTTTACTATCAGCTTCTGTTAACCAATAAACTGAACGAACTTTTCCACTGTGTACTGGTTTGTCAGTACGAATTGGTAAATCGTTATTAACCGCTAAAACTTTGTTGGCAAGACTCATGAAGTATCCTTGTTCTTTGACAATTATGGAGTGTAGAATTTGAGTGCAAGTTTATCAGATAATTAGTCTTAAAGACTATCAATATCCCAGTAAAATAATTGATAGCTGATGAACCATAATTTAGGTTAACTAAACAGATTCGGTCATACAATTGACCAATTTTTTCATTTATTTCGAGAATAAGAAGCCACTATTATTGTGAGTTATTCGCTTAACTATTCAAAATAAAGACAATATTTAAAATCAACACATTGTCGACTTAAATTAACAGAGCACATAAAAATAAACTTATAAACGTTGTAATTCGTTTTTTATTTGCTGCATTTTATGCTGTACCATTTGCAAATTATTTGGGCCCATTCGCAGTAGTAATTTCTGCGTATCAGGTAACGATTCTATATTTTCATCACTAAATTTATAGTTAACAGAGGAAGAAATTACTGTTAGCGGGTAGCGAATGATTGGCGTTTCCAAAATATGTTGTAGTGCGTTATCAAAGGTAAGAGTAAATGTGCCTTTGGGATAACCAATCTCTTCGTAAACTTGATCAATTAATGGCATTAGCATTTGATATTGAGTAATAAATTCATCAACATCAATATTGTTAATGGTTCGAGCATAATCATCATAACGTGAGTAACTTTCTTCTGCGATCACTATTTTCCCATTCTTATTAGTGACTGAAAAAGCTGTGCTAGGTTCGACTAATGGGCTGAAATTACTTAGTAGATCTCCACGAGAAAAGTTATCAACAAAAACAACAATGTTTCTGATAATGTCAACTTCAATAAAAAGTTTACTGTTTTGTGTAGTCGTTACTTTTTCGATGAAAAATTGATCCGAGGCGTCTAATTCGGGTAAAGGTGACGTTGATTTTTTTTCATTTTTTTTAGTATCAAGAGTTGTATCATTTTCTATTACTTTAGCTATTGTTTGCGATGTTTGTACCGCTTCACTCTTTATTTTAGTTATTGCAGCTAAGTCTTTCTCTTCGACCTTTAGGTTATGCTCTTGAGTTTCAACAATGGTTGGTGAAACGTCATTTACATCTGCCGACATGCTATCAAGTAAATAGGGGCCTAAACCACCGCCAATTGCAATAGTACCCAAGGCAATTATAATTGCTTTTGTAATTTTATTATCGCCTTTTTTTTCTTCTACCATGATGCTTACCTTCAATAATAATTTTAATTATTGTGTCAAAATCTTTTATTTAACACCACAAACGATACAATAAAATGATAGTTAAAACGTATTTATATCTTCGTAACTCGCAGTTATTACTAGGACTTTTTACAGATTTCACGTACGAGCGTTTAATATTTACACAAAAAATCCTTCAGGGCACGTTTGGCAAGGGGTTCAGAGCTAAAATAAAAAAAAGAATGAAGTATTTTATGACTAATTTATAGCTTAAGACGTTATAAAATAGGCAATATTAAAATTCAAACATTACATGGCCAGAGGGTATCAGTTATCAAACGAATAACAGATAATTAACAAATGAAAAGGGAAGGCAAAATTTTCCCATATTGCAGACAATATAAATGAATATAAAAGGAAACTATGAAAGCATCACTGAAATCCCTATCTGATAACATCGCACAAGCTAATGATCTTTTTTATTTAAATAATAAATCCCTTGATACTGTTATCGGAATTATGGATAAAAGCTTACGAAAACAAGGAATGCAAGCAGAGGCAATTAGTATCGACTGTGTGCCACTTAACAAGAAAATTGTATTTTTATTGCATGATGCTAAACCAGATCAAGCTGATATTGCATTTGGAAATAAAGCGGGTGACATTAACTCTACACGGCAAATTTCTTTAAGTGAGTTAACAGTGCCCGTTATTCTCACTTTCATGCAAGAATATTTTACTTAAATATGTGCTGTATATAAACAAATCATATGGAAATATAAAGTTATCATCGTTAGTATGAGTTTTGAGTATTGTCTTAATTAGGGGAAGTTATGAAACTAGAATCGCTTGCACTCCACCATGGCTATGAGTCTGAATCAACCACAAAGGCCGCAGCCGTACCGATTTATCAAACCACATCTTACACTTTTGATGATACACAACATGGAGCAGATCTTTTCGATCTAAAAGTACCGGGGAATATTTATACCCGTATTATGAACCCAACGACCGATGTATTAGAAAAACGTATTGCTGCGATGGAAGGCGGTATTGCAGCACTGGCGGTAGCTTCGGGTATGTCTGCGATTACCTATGCCATTCAATGTATTTGTGAAGTGGGCACTAATATTGTTAGCACAAGTCAATTATATGGTGGCACTTACAATCTTTTCGCACACTCATTGCCGAAACAGGGTATCGAAACACGCATGGTGTCATTCGATGATTATCAAGGTTTTGAAGATGCTATTGATGAAAATACACGTGCTATTTTTTGTGAGTCCATTGGTAACCCTGCTGGTAACATTGTAGACCTAAAAAAATTAGCTGATATTGCACATAAACATGGATTACCACTTATTGTGGATAATACCGTCGCAACCCCTGTTTTATGTAGACCCTTTGAGTTTGGCGCTGACATTGTTGTGCACTCTTTAACAAAATATATCGGTGGTCATGGCACTTCTATTGGTGGCATCATTGTCGATTCAGGTAAATTTGATTGGGTAGCAAACAAAGAACGTTTTGCCGTGCTTAATGAGCCTGATCCTTCATATCATGATGTTATCTACACTGAAGCGCTAGGTCCAGCAGCTTATATCGGTCGTTGTCGCGTTGTACCTTTACGTAATACCGGTGCGGCTATCTCGCCCATGAACTCTTTTCAGATCATGCAAGGTTTAGAGACTTTATGTTTACGTATGGAGCGCCACTGTGATAACGCATTAACTTTAGCAAAATATTTATCGTCTCATGACAAAGTAGAATGGGTAAATTATGCCTCGCTTGAGGACAGCCAATACTTCCAAACTTGCCAGAAAATTTGTTCAGGTAAAGCCTCTGGTGTATTGAGTTTTGGTATCAAAGGAGGAGCCATAGCAGGTTCTAAATTCATTGATGCTTTACAAATGATCTTACGTTTGGTTAACATCGGTGACGCTAAGTCTCTTGCTTGTCATCCAGCATCGACAACTCACCGACAACTCAATAATGAAGAATTAAAAGCAGCCGGTGTTAGTGAAGAGTTAATTAGAATATCAGTAGGTATCGAAAACATTGACGATATTATTGCCGATGTTGAACAAGCGCTGGCAAAAGTTTAAACATTAATTAGGTAGCCTATTGGGCTACCTTTTCTGTGATACTTTATGGGATATAAATGAAATCTGTTAACTCATGTTAACTCTCATCAGACGTTAATAACCAGATCAACTCAGATAACTTCCCCAGAGATATTATTTATTTTGTTGCTTCTCTATTATTATTAGTTGCTTTTCAATTTCTTGAGCCTCATAGCTTAACTGTGAATATAGTCTGATATTTCCATTTCTTTGAGCATTCATTGCCTCTTCTAATTTTCTTGAGAGTTGTTTGTTTAACTTTTTTATTGGGTTAGATTTAAATAGTGAAAACATGATTGATTCCTTTTATGCATTATATCGTTTGATTATCCATCACTGAGATATTAACTAATACGAACTAAGCTGGCTGGTGGTTTACTGTGTTATGAAAAAATTTTCATGCAATTACAGGCTTATAAACGCAGATCATATGAGCTGTACTAAGCAGAGTTAGTAAGCTGTAAATTGTCATATCGCAAGTCACACAAATGGAACTTTGTATTTAAATCTTCCCTTTTATGTGTGCATAATAAGTTTACTTTTTATTATTAAACTTTAGCAGTTATCACAATTAGATGAGAGCATGTTAGCCAGTGATGAGACATTAAATATCTCTATGTTTCATTTACTTGCTAATAAAAAATGAATTGATAGCGGATCTATTTTACTGCTTAAAGCGAGTAATCATTTCGTTAATATTCATGTAAAAAGAACAACTATTTACATTAATTTTAGTATGATGAAAAAAACAAGTTAAACATTTTTGGTAGAAAGTTAATGATAAGCCTTATTGGCTTGTTATAAAAATGAACATAATTAATGCTTCGGAGAACGTAATGCACCCACTTTTAAATATTATTATTTGTATATTATTACCGCCATTGGCAGTGATTATAAGATTTGGTTTTGGAAAAGACTTTATCATTAACCTGATTTTGACTTTCTTCTTTTATATCCCCGGTGCGATCCATGCTTTGTGGCTAACCACTAAATAACTTTACATCTGTGTTTATTATTCTAGGGGCTGTTGAGCTTTCAAGTTTATTTTTGCAAAATATGTTGCCCTTCGGGATCAACAAAATTTAAACCGAAAAAGATCAACAACCCCTAGTCAGTAATGGTTTTCCCTGCTACATCCACCCTCGTTACATCATCTTTCATTACAACGTTAAATCATTAATTTTCTAACTGACAAACTCCGGTGATTTAGTTCAAAATGGGCGTCTTAAAAGATTATAAATAGCGTGATAAGCTCATATTCAATTAGCGATAAAATAATCTCTTTCCATTACACTATTTTCTATAAAAGCGGACTAACTTAAAATATACTCGAGATCTATTCACTCAGCAGGAATGCAGCAATGCAAAATATTGAAAACGTCGAATTATCATTATTAAGTCTTGATGATTATCAAGAGCTTAAAACTGCAATGATCGAAGCTTATACGAATGTCGCCAACCCATACTGGGAAGAGCATCAAATTGAAACACTGATCAGCAAATTCCCTGAAGGCCAAGTGGTCATCAAAGTCAATGATCAAATTGCAGGATGTGCGTTGTCAATTCAAGTTAATTATGACGATTTTGGTGAAGCACATACCTATAACGATGTAACAGGTAACGATACCTTCAATACGCATACTCCTGAAGGTGACACCCTTTATGGTATTGATGTTTTCATTAAAGCTGAATTTAGAGGTTTACGCCTCGGAAGACGTCTTTATGACTATCGTAAAGAACTATGTGAACGTCTGAATTTAAAAGGGATAACCTTTGGTGGCCGTATCCCCAATTACCATGGTTATGCAAATGAGCTATCACCTAAACAATACATCGACAAAGTGAAGCGTAAAGAGATACATGATCCTGTATTAAACTTCCAAATTTCTAACGATTTTCATCCGGCACGAATATTAAAAGGCTACCTTGAAGGGGATCAAGACTCTAACGATTATGCGGTGTTATTAAAATGGAACAATATCTATTATGAAAAACCAAATAAAATAGATGTCCCCACTAAAAAACTGGTACGTTTAGGTTTAATTCAGTGGCAAATGCGCCCATACAGTAATTTAGAAGAGCTGATGCAACAGGCTGAATATTTTGTTGATGCCGTTGCTGGGTATCGTTCAGATTTTGCCTTATTCCCTGAGTTTTTTAATGCACCATTAATGGCTGAAAATAACCATATTAGTGAGCCACAAGCGATTCGAGAACTGGCAAAATATACTGAAACCATTGTGCAAAAGTTTACCGATTTAGCAATTAGTTACAATATCAACATCATTACTGGCAGTATGCCCGAGATTGTCAATGATCGCCTTTATAATGTAGGTTATCTATGTCGTCGTGATGGCACCAAAGAGCGTTTCGAAAAACTACACGTCACGCCCGATGAAGTAAAAGTATGGGGCATGGAAGGTGGAACACAATTAAAAGCCTTTGATACCGACTGTGGAAAAATTGGTGTTTTGATTTGTTACGATTCAGAGTTTCCTGAGTTAAGCCGAATTCTAGCGGATGATGGCATGGATATCTTATTTGTCCCATTTTTAACTGATACTCAAAATGGTTATTCTCGAGTCAGAACTTGTGCCCATGCGCGCGCTATTGAAAATGAATGTTATGTAGCCATTGCTGGTGGTGTCGGTAATTTACCAAAAGTTCATAATATGGATATTCAATATGCACAATCAGCGGTGTTTACGCCCTGTGACTTTGCATTTCCTGCAAACGGCATAAAAGCTGAAGCAACACCTAATACCGAAATGATTCTGATTGCCGACGTTGATATCTACTTGCTTCGTGAGCTTAACCAATTTGGGAGTGTTAAAAACCTACAGGATCGCCGTCTAGATCTTTTTGAACTTAAAAAGCGTTAATGTTTTTACCTTCTGCAGTTACTTCCTTAAGTATTAGGAAGTAACTCTAGCCATCAACGAAACGCTATTTTTAATCTGATTGTTTACAATATAAACATACATTTAATATTTATTGACCTTGCTAACACAACATAAGTCGCTCGCTAACATTTCATCTATTTTACTGTAGGCTAACACTATCAAAATTGGATATAAGTAATGCTATGAGTAGTGAAAACAACGCTTCAGTTACAAATAAAAGTGCAGCCCTAGTAAAATTGACGCAAACACAAGATGCAATGCAACTTGCTCAATTATGTGCCTTTGCCTACGCAATTCCCCAACTCTATTTTTGTCGCGAATATCTCGCACTAGATGAAGACGAAGCTAAGCATTGCTGTATAACACGATTGCAATCAGGTCTTGATGAGCATGTTTTCGACGTCGAATTTTTATCAACGATACTTGCTCAAAGAGAGTTTTTTGATTCTCACGAAGCGCGTTTGCGTTTAGCCCCTGAGCCAGAGTCCTTCGAAGACATATAAAGTAGGCTATTAGTCTCTATTAATTGCTGTTTGATCGTGTAAAATCTGCCCCTTTTTTATCTATCAGGATTTGAAATGGTCAGTGATTTTATTGGGATTGATTTTGGTACAAGTAATTGTGCTGTAGCGGCTTGGGTTAATGAACAACCCGAATTAATTGTGGTTGATGAAAACAGTAGTAATCCTTATAAAATTCGTTCAGCCATCTATCTTAGTCATGATGAATCTGGTTTAAACAGTGACAATGCCCAAGACAATGAGCGAACGCTTAATGAGATGCTATCTAACGGAGATATTCTATTTGGTGAGCAAGGCTTTAATGCTTTTTTGCAAACGCCACATGAAGGGCGCTATGTTAACAGCCCCAAAAACTTCCTTGGCGCTAAAATACCCAAACGTTTATTAGATAACTTCGAAACCCTGGTTATACGTTTCCTTTCCTACCTCAAGCAGTGTGCTGTAAAACAGTTATCAAAGACCATAACTAAAGCTGTGATTGCGCGACCAGTTAATTATCATTCTACGATGGGTGAATTGGGTAATCAACAAGCAGAAGCGCTGATGCTACGTGCGGCTACAAAAGCAGGCTTTGCAGAAGTCGATTTTATTCATGAGCCTTTAGCTGCTGCTTATCACTTTGAACAAAAAATTGAGAAACCAACTAATGCGATGGTTGTTGATCTTGGTGGTGGTACCTCCGACGTTACTTTTTGTGCATTAAGCCAACAAAAAGCAAATAACCTTGATCGTAGCTCAGACATTTATGCGACGAAAGGGATCCGCCAAGGGGGGATCGTCAGTGATAAATACCTCGCCAGTGGTGTCGTATCACCATTATTTGGAAGAGAAGGGCGAACGGCAAAAGGTCGCGCTATTCCCAATATGCTCTTTTCCGGTGTTTATGCGATTGATAACATGCCAGAGATGACTGATTTTTATTCAGCTTCACGGGCTAAAAGCATCGCGGAGTATATTTTTGAAAGTGAAGATCCGCTGCCTTTAATGCGTTTACAACGTGTACAAAAACAACGATTAATTCACCAACTTATGCATGCTGTTGAGACGGCTAAAATTAATCTAAGCGATCATGCTGAAACAACACTTGCTTTACCCTTTGTTGAAAAAACATTAACTGTGAATATCAGCCACCAGCAAGTAGAGCAGACAATGGATAAGTGGCTTGAAAAAATGTTTGTGATGATCGATGAAGCAATCAAAGAGGCACAGAAACAACCTGAAATGATCTACTTAACCGGTGGTATGGGGCTTTCACCACTCGTTCAACAAGCGTTAACAATGCGCTTCCCAAGGCTTAACATCGAAGTGGCCGATGCCTTTAGCTCTGTCGTTTTGGGGGCTTTACTAAAAGCGAAACGACAATTTTCTTAATGTAGACCGTTAATCAACTGCAGTGCATCCCTTTTAAGCCTACCTGTTGCGCCAAGGCTGATTGACTTTTGCGCAAGGCTTTTAGCCTGTTGTTGTTCTCCCTGTTGCAAGCGTATAATCGCTAAACGGTAATAACTTTCAGGGTATCTGGGCGAGATCCTAATCGCCCGATCTAAAATTGCAACCGCATGATTAACATTACCACTATCCAGTTGTATCTGGGATTGTGCTAATAACGAAACAATGACCGGCGAAACTTCACTGGCACTATCTACAGGCTTTGGCTTAACTTTCTCCTGTTTAACACTCTGATCGTTTTGCGGTACATTTGTTTCGTTTTCTGTTTGCTCAGTCGGCACAGTTTGACAAGCGCTCAGTGATAACAGCATGATGATTGGAATAATTTTTTTCATTAGTGACTCACTGTTGTGTATTTAAAATATCACGGAACCAATCTATTACTTTATCGACCCCTTTACTGCATCTAATTTCAACATCTGGCTCTAACCCTTTGATAAAAGGCAATGGAATGGCATTGTCACAGCTTTCTTGGCTACCCACTCCCGTTGTTTTATCAACCCAACTTATGGTTATCGTTTCTGGCGGTATATTTTGAATGGGTAATTTTGCATGCTCTTTAAAAACAGATGCCCAAACCGGCAGTGCGCCAGATGATCCGGTCAAGCCACTATTACTATTGTCATCTTTGCCTAACCAGACCACCGCCATCATATCGCCAGAGAAACCAGCAAACCAACTATCACGTAAATCATTAGTAGTGCCCGTTTTTCCTGCAACTGAAAATTCAGGTAATAATCGCCTCAATGCCTTTCCGGTACCTTCATGGGTAACCGCTTGTAAAGCATGGTTTAACATATATATATCTTCAGTTTTAAAACGTTGCTCTATAACAACAGGATAACTACTGAGGGTTTCTCCTTGTGCATCGACTACGGCACTAATGCTTAATAAAGGTGTGTAAAAACCATCAGCAGCCAACGTTTGATACATCTGTGCCACATCAAACACAGATAAAGGCACTGCACCTAAAGCAACAGAGGGGAGAGCCTGTATCTCTTGCTCAATACCTAATTTGTGTAGCGTATTAATGACATTATTTATGCCAAGTGTATTACCTAGACGCGCGGTTGAAACATTATAAGAGTTCGCTAGTGCCTGATATAACAACACGTCGCCATGGTGTTGCTTATCAAAGTTTTCTGGCTCCCATAATTGTCCGTTATCTTGCATTAATTGATATTCTTCATCACTAATTAACGTCGCTAGATTATAGTTTTCGTGTTGTGTGAGAGCACTGAGAAAAAGAGCGGGTTTGATCAGAGATCCGACTTGGCGCTTCGCATCAAGGGCACGATTAAAACCCGCATAACGTGCATTACTTCCCCCTACAATCGCAATAACCGCACCAGTATTGGGTCGCGTGACAACAACGGCCCCCTGTAAATTTTTACCTCGTGTGGTTTTCTGTTGCTGGGCTACTTTGCTCGTTAAACTGTTCTCAGCTGTTGTTTGCACCAGTGGGTCAAAGTGGGTGAAAATGTTTAGCCCATCGGAAGCAAGGACACTGCTGTCATAATCCCGCTGTAATTGTCGACGCACAAGATCTAAATATGCAGGATAACGCTTACGACTCGCTTTGGCTTTATCGCCTAAAATTAACGGGCTTTGTTGTGCTATTTTCGCCAGCTCGGGATCAAGTTGACCTTCACGAACACTGATATCTAACACCAAATTACGACGCTTTTTAACTCTTTCTGGATGACGCCAAGGATTATAATAACTTGCGCCCCTGACCAAAGTCACTAACATAGCCTGCTGCTCAAGTGAAAGTTGAGTGATTGGTTTTCTAAAATAATACTGGCTCGCTAGTCCAAAACCATGAATCGCTCTTGGCCCATCTTGCCCGAGGTAGATCTCATTCATGTAAGCTTCAAGGATCTCTTCTTTACTAAAGTGAAACTCGAGTAAAATGGACATGATCGCTTCTTGTGCCTTACGAGAAAATGTCTTATCTGCGCTCAAGTAAAAATTCTTCACTAATTGTTGGGTTAAGGTAGAAGCTCCCTGAGAGATGCCACCGCCTTTGATGTTTGCAATAACAGCACGCGCAATACCGCGTAATGAGATACCGTAATGATCATAAAATTCACTGTCTTCAACCGCCACCAGCATTGAAAGCAGTGATTGAGGTAATTCATCTAACTTAATCAGTAAACGATCTTCATTATGCGTAGGGTAAATACCACCAATTATTACAGGTGGTAAGCGCAATAATGACTGTCCATTTTCAGCTTCAAGCGCGTGAATTTTGTCATCAGAAAAATGGATGCTGATACGTTGAGCAGGTTCGTTTCCATCTGGGAATCTAAAACCTGGGCTATAAACAACCACTGAGCCTTTATTGATTGAGGCTTGTCCCGGTTTCGTTACTTTTTCAACAAAGCGATAGCCTGAAAGTGTTAATTCAGTGATTAAATCTTGTTGAGATATTGGCGCATCAGGATAAAGCTCCAACGCCCGTGCATAAACGGTTGCGGGAATCGACCACTTTTTACCTTCAAAGGTACTGCGGATGGTGATGTCTAAATAGACGATCCATGCACATAAAAGGGTGGTTAATAGTATCAGGAAGCTAACGAGTAGTTTTTTGCGGGATAAAGCCAAAGGGCACCTCAATGAAATTCACTGTAAGTCATAAATTGAAGTGCCATAATATCACAAATAGAGATGGCTTTTATTGCATAGTGTTATTGCCATAATCTATTGCGTCGTCACCTCATTAATTAATGGCTCGCCTTTCATAAAGGCAGATAAATTATCTAAGGTCGTTTGCGCAATACTCGTTAACGCTTCTTGCGTCAAAAATGCTTGATGGCCAGTAAATATTACATTATGGCACGCAGACAAACGCCTAAATATATCGTCGGTAATAATTTCACTAGAGTGATCTCCAAAGAAGAGATGCTCTTCCTCTTCATAAACATCTAAACCTAAACCACCAATTCTTCCCGACTTTAATGCTTCAATCGCGTCGGTCGCATTCACCAAGGCACCTCGGCTAGTGTTAATAATAACCACGCCATCTTTCATTTGTTTAAATGTTTCACGATTTAAAAGGTGTTTATTTTCGCTAGTTAACGGGCAATGTAAACTAATCACATCACTATTTGCGAATAGTGTTTCTAGGCTGACATATTCTGCGCCTAATGCAATCGCTTGCTCCGATGGATAGGGATCGGAAGCGATAATTTTACAACCGAAGCCTTTAAAGATTGCCATTGTTGCAACACCTATTTTACCGGTGCCAATAATCCCCACGGTTTTTCCATGTAAATTAAATCCGACCAAGCCCTGCAGTGAAAAGTTAGCATCTCTTGTTCGTTGATAAGCTTTATGAATACGACGATTAAGTGTCATCAATAACGCAATCGCATGCTCTGCAACTGCCTCGGGAGAATAAGCGGGCACGCGCATAATTGCGATACCCAGTCGCTTTGCAGCCATTAAATCTACGTTATTAAATCCTGCACAGCGCATAGCGATACATTTAATGCCTGATTGACTCAGTAGTTCCAACACGGGAGCACTTAAATCATCGTTTACAAATGCACACACCGCGTCATAGCCATTTGCTAAGGGCGCTGTTTGTATGTTGAGTTGTGTATCAAAATAGTGAATGTTTATCGAATCTGGAATAAGCGGGTTAAAATATTGACTATCATAACTGCGAGCACTAAACATGGCGACTTTCATAGGGGAACTCCATCAATGATTTTAGTCAGTATGACGAAACAATACGTTAAAAAAAAGCATTCATTATAACTTTCTTTGTCTCCACACTGATTCTGCTTTGCGACTTAGTGTATTATATTACTTTGACTGAATGGGCACTCTCACTATTTACAACATTTACCGCATTTACAGCCTATTCAATTGCTTAACCAATTATTGTACAAAGGTATATTCATCATGACTGAAGCATTTGCATTTGCCACTGATATTTTCCACACACTGGCAGATAATAAAGTTGTCCTTACGGCCAGTTTAATTGCGTTGGTATTAGTCATTAAAATTTACATCGTTTCCCTTATTAACAAAAAAAGTAAAAATAAACGTGTAAAAATAAATATGGTTAACAATGCAGTCACAGTTTGCATCTTAATTGGAATTTTTAATATTTGGTCCGTTGAATTTCAAAAGTTTGCTATTTCAATTGCCGCTTTTATAGTGGCCATTGTTATTGCTACGCGTGAATTTATTCAATGTTTCATCGGTTTTTTATATATTCTCTCAAGTCGTCCCTTTCGAGTGGGAGACTGGATTCAAGTCGGCGAATGTTATGGTGAAGTACATTCCACAGATTGGGCAAAGCTGACATTATTAGAAGTTGATATTGATTCCTACGAATATACGGGTAAAACGCTATACCTACCGAATAGTAAACTGATCACTTCATCAATCAAAAATTTAAACTTTTTAAAACGTTATGCAATGCATCATTTCACCATTACACGTGACGAGAGTGTTAATCCATTTGTTTTTATCGACGAGTTACAAGAAAAAGCCCAGGAATATTGTGCAGATTTTAGAGATGTTGCTATTCGATATAATCAGTTGATTGAGAGCCGTTTAGATGTGCACATTGCAGGGCCAGAGCCTCATATTCAAGTGGCCACTTCAGACATCGGTGCCACACAGGTAATTTTTACAATTTTTTGTCCCACAGAGCGAGCATTAGAAATAGAACAAAATTTAACGTCGGATTTTATGCGTTTCTGGTTTACTCAAAAGGCGTTAGTAAAAGAGGATAAGTGAGGTTGGAAGTCCGCTTAGTTATTTTAAGAGGGTAGAGGAGTCCTCAAAAATAACACCGCGAGTTGGTTTACTTATTTAGTGATTGTAATGGTTTAATGATATTTTTTGTTTCTGTTTTTTGATCACGATTTTGTTGAAACCAAAATCGTTTTCTTCCCGTTGTACGAGCCATAGAAATATTCCTTAATATTGAAAGAGAGATCGTGACACCGTTGATTTGATTAAGCTAATTAAATATAAAATGACATAACACAAGCGTGTGAATGGAATGAACATTAGTAGCAGCAATAAATCTAAACGTTATAACGAACCGTAAAATTAAGAGGTTTGCCATGTTAAGCCAACCTCTTATCGTGTTAGATACAACTAACTATAAAGCGATAACATTTGATGCTTGTAGGCCTTTTTGACCTTGTTCGACTTCAAATGAAACTTTTTGGCCTTCTGTTAATGTTTTAAAGCCTTCAGAAGCGATAGCACGAAAATGACAAAATACATCGGCACCGCCGTTATCTTGTGTTAAAAATCCAAAGCCTTTTGCTTCATCAAACCACTTTACTAAACCTGTTGTTGAATTAGACATGTTGTGTCCCTTATATAAATTCATAAAAATATCGCAATATGCGAAGCGCTGATAACTGAATTATTGAATGTGACGATGAAGCTAAGGGATACACTAAGGACAACTACGGTGACGCGGGAGTAACTGAGAGAATAACTTGGACTTTATAATTTCATTAATAACTCTGACTTACAGAGCAAGTGCATCGTACCCTACAAAAGTCTTAACGCCTAATTTTATTTTTAACTTAAGATACTATTTTAGATCACTTGTTTATCGAGATTGGTATTCCCCTCCAGAATACTTTTGTTTTGACCTCATCGCTTTTTTCAAAATGAAAACAAGATACACTAAGCCTGCTAAGCAATTCCGCAATCACATTCAATTTGAATGACTATAAGGCATATGACTATGATTAAACTGATCGCACTCGACATGGACGGCACTCTTTTAAATCAGGAAAAACTAATTTCTAAGCGCAACTGTGACGCGATTAAAGCAGCCAAAAAAGCGGGGATTAACGTAGTATTAGCCTCTGGGCGACCACGTCATGGGCTACAAAAATACCTTCAACAATTAGGTTTAACAACTGAACAAGATTTTGTTGTTTCATATAATGGCTCACTAGTTCAACGTGTTGCGAGTAACGAAATACTATATCAAACTAGCCTCACCGGGACAGATGCGAAAGCTGTTTTTGCAGTGAGCCAACAATTAGGCGTGCATATCCATGCTTTTTCTGCAACACAGGGGCTTATTACACACCAACATAATCCTTGGACTGAGCTTGAAGCGACTTTAAATGATATTGTTGCTAAAGAAGTAGATTTTACCACTATTGACGATGATGAAACGATCATCAAGGTAATGCTGGTGGCAGACGAAGAAACTCTCAGCAATGCGATTACGCAATTACCAAACTCATTAAAAGCCAACTATAGCGTACTCCGCAGTGCGGCTATTTTTCTTGAGGTATTACATCCGCAATGTGATAAAGGTTTTGCCATACAACAGCTTGCGCAAGTTCTTAATCTTTCTGAAGAACAGGTAATGTGTGTAGGAGATGCTGAAAATGATCACGCGATGTTATCCTTTGCAGGTATCGCAGTAGCGATGGAAAATGCCGACGATGCTACTAAGGCGCTGGCTGATGTGATCACATTGAGTAATGTTAATGATGGCGTTGCAGTCGCGATTGAGCAACATGCACTTAAACACAGATAACTTATCTCTATAGCTATGAATAGGTTAGCGCGATTGGATTGACATGGCGCTAACCAACACTGAGTTTAATTAATTCATTTACTTGTTTTTAGCGCTATTACTTGCCTATTGTCCAGCTTCATTTCATCTAAAGGTTGTAGTTTGTTCACTCGAATCATTCGACGTAATCCTTTTATGTAGGCTTCACCTCGCTCTGAGTATTTATCTAAAGTAGATGCCAGCTCATAGCCACTAATAACGCTTTCACCATCTCGCATCTCTGCCCGTAATGAACGCAGGTTGGCATAAGCTTTATTGGTATTGATATTAAACATATAGCCCTTGACTGAAGCAAGAGGGCTGTCAAATTTAGCCACCCCATAGTTACCTAAATGTTCTCGCTGTTGCTTTGGTTTCATGCCGTTACCAGAGAAGTCCCATTGTCCAAAAAAAGCATTTCCCTCAAGGGCAAAGCGTGACGTCCCCCAGCCACTCTCTTCAGCAGCCTGTGCTAGCGCTAAAGACACTGGTACAATATCGATCCGCGATAATAATTCACTTCTAAGTTGCTCTGAAATAGGCGTCTCTAAATCTTTAATCACTGCATAGTTAAGTGCTAATTCCCTTAATGCTTTTGACCCTAATGGTGCCTTTATTGCCACTTTTCGTTGTTGTAATATCTCTTCATTTGCCATTAAAATCAACGGCGACATTAAACGAAAAAAGATTGTTTTTTTAGTCTCAACGGGCAAGTCAGGAGAATTTTTAACCCATTTAGACGAAACTTTCTTAAACATAAGGCAAGGTATATCTCGTGTGCTGTCATTCCAATTCTTTTCGGTGTAATTGAGCTCTGTGAAAAGTGCGTTTAATTCATCCAGTGATTTAACAGAAACTTGCTTGGGTGCCGATGTACATTGTTCACTATTGGCGATTACATTATCTGTCTGATTAGACTCACTGCATGCAGTTAATGATAAACTTACGCCGATAATTGTCGCGAGCGTTGTATAGGTAATATGTTTAAACACAGGTTACTTCCTAAAAGTATGATTAAAAGAGGGGGCCGTTTTTACGCATTAATATTACAATTATTCGAACATGAATTACTAGGGGCGGCTGATCTTTGCCGTTTAAATTTTGTTCAACACAACGCGTTTTTAGCAAGGCAGATGGGGTGTGGCTTAGTCATAAGCACCTTTAATACCTTGAGGTTACTGTAAAAGCATCATTCAGCCACAGTTTTTATGTTAGCTTAAGCCATTAATGTTAATACTATCAATTTTATTAGGAAACAGTTATGCACGAAACCGTAGATTACCCCATTGGCAGCATCGGTCAAAAGTGGGGAGCCCCTGAAAAAGCGATGTGGCGAGCACAACAATCAATTAAACGTAGCTATAAAAAAGATGTGCTTACCGAACTTGAGAGCATTGATGATCATTTTAAAAAACAGCAATATGCAACACTTTTCTATCTTGAAGGTAATTATCCTTTATATGCATTGAAATCTTCAAATTGGCAAGATCATCTTCCTACTATATTAGTGACAGGAGGAGTTCATGGTTATGAAACCAGTGGTGTACATGGCGCACTTCACTTTGCAAAAAATATCGCTAGTCAGTACCTAAAACAATTTAATTTTATCATCGCTCCCTGCATCAGCCCTTGGGGATATGAAACAATTAACCGTTGGAACCCAGATGCAGTTGATCCTAATCGTTCATTCTATCGTAATAGTCCAGCGCAAGAGTCTCAAGCTATCATGGACTTTTTACACGCTGAAGGGGTAAGTTTTTTAGCTCACATTGATCTTCATGAAACAACAGATACCGATAACAGTGAGTTTAGGCCTGCTTTGGCAGCTAGAGATGCCTTCATCGACAAATATTCAGAGATACCAGATGGTTTTTATCTCGTCGGTGATAAGCAAAAACCACAGCATGATTTTCAAAAAGCAATTATAGAGCGTGTTCAGAGTGTTTCACATATTGCGCAGGCCGATACAAATCAAGAGTTGATTGGTACACCTATTACACAGTTTGGCGTAATAAATTATGAAGCGCGTGCACTTGGCTTATGCATGGGATTAACGGATGCCCCCTATGTAACGACTACAGAAGTTTATCCTGATAGCCCACGTGTTAACGATAAAGACTGTATTGATGCACAGGTTGAAGTTATTGTCGCTGCTCTCGAATTTTTGCAAAAGCGATAGTTTAGTAAAACGTTACAGCCTGTTTATATCAATAGCTGAACTGTTTTACTGCTTAAAATAACCTACCTCTTTATTGAATTTTTGCAAATAGGACAACTATTTAGATAAAATTTTACCTTGAGCTAAGCCTTATTAGATTGCGAATTATCACAGTAAAGGTTATTTTAGATTGATAATAATTGAGCCAATATTTTATAATTTATGGTAGATTTTTTTTCACATAAGAGAGAGTCATTAATAATGGATGCAGAGTTTAAAAGCAAAAATGCAGATGAAAAATTTTGTACTGATTGCGGTAATGTGATCAATATAAAAGCAGAGATATGTCCTAAATGTGGTGTAAGACAAACACCAGTACCTGGTGCATTAGGGGCGACAGCGCCTAATGGTAAAAGCAAAATAGCCGTTGCATTATTAGCGTTCTTTTTAGGAGGCTTTGGTGTACACCGTTTTTATTTAGGGCAGATTGGTTTAGGTTTTTTATACCTACTTTTTTGCTGGACACTAATTCCATCAATTGTTGCATTTATTGAGTTCATTCTCTTTTTGACGATGAGTGATGACGCCTTCAATGAAAAATATGGACAAGTATAGCGACCTTCTTATACGTCATTAAAACGCGACCTTATCGCTTATGCAAAGCATCAATATAAATATTTTGTGCGTTATCAATCGCATGCTGTGATTGTAACGCTACTTGATAAGCTTGATGCAATTGCTGATGGTCGCGTAAATCCTTTGCTTTATGCAATAACGTATCAGAGACTTCTATCTGTGCTTTCATCCCAAAAGGATAATAAGAGCGACTAAGCGCCCAATCTAAGCGCCCCTCGATATCTAACACCGCTTGCTGATAAAAAGGCTCTAACGCTTCTTGTTGCGCAAACTTAATAAATAAATAAGTGATTGTAGCGATAAGTAAAATAACAAAAAAGACGCTCATATTTAGTCCCCTATAGCTATGTTATGTATAACAACTCCTTCATTTAATGCGCAAATATTGCGTAGGAATCGCTTAGTTTAACCAGTGAGATAGGGCAGTTATTATTCGCCGTTGTTTTATTTAATATATTCGCCTTAAGCCTGATTATCTAAGCAGTATAGGAACAATAAAAAATCTTTGCCATTTACACTTTGATAGCGCAAAGACACTTCATAGCAAACAGCATAAATCACTTTCTCTACGCAAAATTTAGATCGCATACTCAATTCGATTAGTATTACTTGTACTTATAAAATTCTAAATTATAATTAAACTGTTTTTATATACAGCGGTAATTTATGAAATTTATTCCAATAACAGCAAGTGCAGGCATTACCGGCTTTGAAAGCCCAGCTAGCGACTACCTACAACTTCCTTTAAGCTTAGATGCACTACTTATTGAGCACCCTAGTGCAACTTTTATTGGTCGAGCAGATGGGCACTCGATGCAAGGGGTTGGGATTTTTAGTGGTGATATACTGATCGTTGATCGCCATATCACAGCCAAAGAGTCCGATGTGATTGTGGCAAACTTAAATGGCGAGTTTATTTGTAAAATACTCAATATAAGCGCGCGCTTATTAGTTTCTGCTAATCCTCATTACACTGCGATTCATATCCATGAAGATGATCAGTTTACTATCGAAGGCGTGGTGATACGCTCTATCCGTTGTCATCGTCATTCACAACTACTTGAAGCACACTTATAATGTTTGCGCTGGTGGACGCAAACGCCTTTTATTGCAGCGCGGAGCAAGTCTTTCGACCTGCATGGCGGGCAAAAGCAATGATTGTACTTTCTAATAACGACGGCTGTATTGTTGCAGCCAATAAGCAGGCTATTGCACTTGGTATTAAAAAATTCCAGCCTTTTTACAAAGTGCGCACCCTGTGTGAAAACGCAGGTATTATTGTTTGTTCCTCTAATTACGAATTGTATGCAGATTTGTCTCATAAAATGATGCAGGTGATTGGTCGTTTTGCACCACAGCAGCATATCTATTCAATCGATGAGTCTTTTTTAAGCTTTCATAACAGCCAATATGCCATCACAGACTTAGCTCAACACGCACAAAAAATTCGCCGGGCAGTGTGGAAAGAAACGCGATTAGCGGTCTGTGTTGGTATTGGAAAAACACTCACATTAGCCAAACTCGCAAACCATCTCGCGAAGAAGTGGCCGGGGTTTAATGGAGTTTGCGTACTTGATGACGAACACTTTAAACAACAAGCCTTAGCACAACTTAGTCCGCAAGATATATGGGGAATAGGGCGAAAAACCGCGCATAAACTACAGCAAAATGGTATTACAACAGCAGGGCAACTTAGCCAACTAAAACCTCATCACCTACCCGCAGGGTTTAATGTTGAACTACATCGTACGATTAACGAATTAAATGGACAACCATGTAAACAGTGGGATCAAGCCAGGGCAGATAAATTACAAATATTCTCAACACGTAGTTTAGGGAAACGCATCACTGATATTGACTCACTAAAGCAAGTGCTGGCAAAACATGCTTCGATAGCCGCAGTTAAAGCACGTAAGCAACACTCTTTATGCGCGTCATTAATGGTTTTTGCAGCCAATAGTCCTTTTGATAAACAGCACTGTAGTTATAAAATACTCGTATCAATTCACCCTGCAACTAATAACACGGTATCATTGATTAAAATAATTAATGACAATATCCATCAGCTATATCATCAGGGGGTTGCCTATTACAAAGTTGGAGTAGGTTTATTAAATCTTTCTAGCGAAGCACACCAACAGTGGGATCTATTTACCCCTGCGCCGGAAAATATTCCTTTAATGACGGTATTAGATAAAATAAATCAGCGTTATGGTCGCGATAGTGCATTTTTAGCTGCACAGGGCATTGATCAAAAATGGTCTATGCGTCGTGAAGGACTAACACCTCAATACACAACGAATTGGCGTCATATTCCACCTATTCGTTGTTAAATAACCTTAATTATGAATAAGCAAAGCGATAAAATGCCACTATCTGATTAAAATGCTATCACGCTTAGATAACGCTTCCATTAAGCAAAATTGCGGTTAAGTATAATTGAGGTTAAATAGTCTTTGGAAGGTAATACAAGTGATAGGTTGCAATACTAGGACTGCTTATCTTGCCGTTTAAATGTTGCTCGCGAAAAACTCTACAATTAAACAGACTGAAGTAAAACGCACTCATCAATGAGTGCGTATGAGGCATAATATCAATATCATAAGTTATTTTGGCAAAAGCACCGTATCGATAACATGAATAACGCCATTTTTAGCTTTTACATCAGCAGCAATAACTGTAGCGTTATTAATCATTACTTTATTATCCTCAACTTTTACCATCACGGTTTGACCTTGTAAAGTAGGAGCAACTTCAAGTTTCACAACATCTTCTGCCATCACTTTTCCAGCTACGACATGATAAGTAAGTACAGCGATGAGCTTGTCTTTATTCTCAGGCTTGAGAAGCATTTCCACTGTACCAGCTGGTAGTTTAGCGAATGCTTCATCAGTTGGTGCAAACACAGTAAATGGACCTTCTCCTTTTAAGGTACCGACCAGATCAGCCGCTTTAACAGCCGCCACTAACGTTGTGAATGAGCCATTTTCTACAGCGACATCAACAATATCTTTTTTCATGCCATGATGCCCTGCATGTGAGAAAGCGCTAAATGCCAAGCTTGATACTAGTAGTAGTGATGTAGTCATCGATTTTAATGTGTTAAACATAATATATTCCTTGTAATGATTGGTATGTAAGTGTTTATCGTTGTAGCAGTGTTAATGATATTTACGAAGGGCTGAGTCAAATCGATCAACTACTGAAAAATAAAATTGATGAATATTATTTTTCAGTAGTTGATCATCGCGTAAAACCAAGAGTAAATTAAAGCGAAGGTAATTGTGTTAGCAAAGCTTGAGCACTTTCAGGATATTGACTACAATGATGCACTTTTTATTTATCAGTAGGTCACAACATGAACGATACACAGACTCAACCAGAATTACCGGATCGCCTTTCAGGAAACCCACGTAGCCCACATCATGTAGAAGAAATTTTTCAATATGACATCGGTATCCGCTTGAATGGTAAAGAACGTTTTGACGTTGAAGAATATTGCATTAGCGAAGGCTGGGTAAAAGTCCCTGCACACAAAGCATTAGATCGTCGTGGCCAACCACTAATGAGAACTCTAAAAGGGACAGTAGAAGCGTTTTACAAGTAACCTAAATGCCTACTAACCACTTATCAGATCAAAGCTAGTAAAGAAATTTACTGGCTTTTTAGCAATAACAGTACTTCTGAACATGACAAAATAAAGAAACATTTTGCTATTTATACAAAGCAGAGTCTAAGGCTTGTGGTTATTCCACATAATTAGAGGAAGTTTGCTTAGAATAGCTAAACCACATTGCGTCTACCTTTCTCAAACCGCGTTGTGTTGAACAAAATTTAAACGACAAAGTTCAACAGACCCTAGTTAAATCAACTTTAGTTGTAAAATAATAAGTTTTTCTAGTACTCATTACCTTCAATGGGGTAGTTTAGTGCACTTAAATATTTTTCTTGAACATTACGTTTATAGGATAAATCAGCGCATAGATAAAAGCTTATAAAAGGAGCATGGAATGCACAATCTAACACTGGTACTCAAGAAGGCACTAATACTACTACTTTTCGTTTTTCCTATTCTCTCTCACGCAGAGGCTGTTTGGGTGGATGTGAGATCTCCTGCAGAGCATCAAATTAACCACATTGAAGGTGATCTTCTTATTCCACACACAGAAATAGTAAATACGATTAGTAAGCTATTTCCAAACAAAGAGACTCCGATTCACCTCTATTGTCGCAGTGGCAACAGAGCAGGAATTGCACAACAAGCGCTTAACAAGCTCGGCTATAAGAACGTATTTAACGAGGGGAGTATTGAACAAGCAAGACAAACTCAACAACGCTTAAAGGCGCAAGCAAGCCAACAGGAACAAAACTAATGAGCAAAGGCTCTACGGATAGTGTTGATTACCAAAAATTTAGGCCCCATGGACGTGTCAATATTTCAATCATTGATAATCAGATAGCACAGTTTCAAGCGCTAGGTCCCTTTAACTTAGAACTGCTTGGTGCACTAGATGAGATAGAATCAAAGGTGTTGCAGAAAGTTAAGCAAAAACCTTGGGCGGAAGTTATTATATTTGAGCAATCTTGCTTGGCTACCGAAGAGGTATTTAGCGCATTTGTAAGTCACTTAAAAGCGCAAAAGCGTGCCGGTTTATCAGCCAGAGTCAGTGCGCTTGTTTTCAACCAAGACATAGAAGGGGCGATATTAATGATAGACAAATACAAACGCTGTTTCGAAGTAGCGGGGTTAGAATACCGTCATTTTGAAAATAAAGAAGAGGCAATAAAATGGGCCCAAAAGTATATTTAAAAAAATCAAAGGCTAGCCATGCTACCAACTGATATCGCTAAGGCCTATGATAAAATAACTCACCTATGGCAAAGTAAAAAATTTAACCGTAACAATGGTATTAATGCCCACCAAAGGGCACTTAAATTTATCACTGCTCATGGTAATGCACTCGACGTAGGCTGCGGTTGTACCGGTCGCTTTATCGATTTATTACAAGAGCAAGGTCTTCAACCTGAAGGCCTTGATATTTCTCAAAAGATGCTTTCTATTGCACAAAAAAGACACCCTAAAATCACTTTTTATCATGCCGATATTTGCCAATGGACTCCCCCGAAAAAATATGACTTTATTAGTGCTTGGGATAGTATTTGGCATATTCCTTTAGATCAGCAAGTGACGGTGATCAGTAAACTTGTCGAGAGTTTATCACCGGAAGGCGTTTTCATTTTTTCATGTGGAGGCACAGAAAAAGAGGGGCAGGAAACTGATAGTTTTATGGGGCCTACAGTATCGTATTCAACATTAGGTATTACTGGCTTTTTAACACTTATATTAAATTTGCAGTGTAGTGTTAAACACTTTGAGTTTGACCAATATCCAGAATTGCATAGCTATTTTATAATACAAAAAAATAAACAGTAAAATCGCTAATAGTTCATCGTTAACCTATTTGGAAAAAAAATGAAGTATCAAGGTAAAATAAGTCAATGGAATGATGCTAAAGGATTTGGTTTTGTTGAGCCAAATGGCGGAGGTACGCGTGCGTTTGTACATATTAAAGCATTTACGCCAAGATCACGCCGACCGATAAATGGCGAAGTGATCACCTATCAACTAGTCAATGAAGCGAACAACCGCTACAAAGCAATTAATATAAAATTTGCACGCGATAGCGCCCAAGAGAGGGCGCAACCCAAAATACACAAAAACGCGACAAGTAAACAGCACAAAAGAGTAAAGCGAGCTCTGTTTGGTTCCGTTCTGTCTCTACTATTTAGTATTGCCTTACTTAGCGCGGTTTTAATGGGGAAGTTACCTGTTGTTGTTGGTTTTACTTATCTCATTATTAGTCTGCTAACTATCCTTGCCTACGCGAAAGATAAATATTCAGCACAGCATAATAAGTGGCGAACACCAGAGTCTACTTTGCACTTATTGTCAGTATTAGGTGGGTGGCCTGGAGCGATGTTTGCACAACAGCAATTACGACATAAAACCAGTAAAAGTGAATTCATTACCACATACCGGCTAACAGTATTCATTAATATAAGTGCACTATTGATTATGTATACAGAGCAGGGGCATTATCTCCTAAATGATATTATTTTACCGTTAATAAGTTCGATACTCTGATGGCAATTTGCATAAGTTAAGCTTATTAGGCGAGGCAGATATCCGCCTAAACTAAATCACCTTCATTTACCTCTTCTTAAATATTCCCAAAACTGGCATTTTTACGTCCCAATTATGGGAATATTTTTACCCCTCCCACAATCATAAAAAAGGAAAAGCCAATAAAATCAAAAGCTTATCTATTGGAGTAAAGTTTGCAATGTAACTATCAAAATAAAATTTATTGCCAAGACAATAAATGGAGGGAAAATGATTAAATACATAACACACTTTACGTTGATATTTATATTCATACTAAACAGTGCATACACTCATTATTTTATATCTCACACCGTAGAAAGTGCTTATTACCTATTATTTTATGGCTTAGCCGGAATGTTCTTAGGCGCTATGTTGTTACTGCGATGGAGTAACGTTGAGTCCGCAGCCCAGTTGGCCACAAAATTAAATCGGCACAATAACGCAGAAAAGGAAGATAAAGATTCACTGCGATATGGAACATTAGTATTACTGCCATCATTGATAGTTGTCATTATTGCCTTATCAAATATCCCCCTGAAATGATAAAAATAACCTTTTAAAGATATTTATTTGCCACAAATAACATAAAGGCATATTATGTCTAAAGATCGAAAGGCACTACAGCAGAGTGGGGCGTTGATACCACACTGCTATTAATGCAACTGATCAAACTGCGTATACAATTACATGAGTGTGAAAAACGTATTGCACATCTTTATGGGTGAAAAATAACAGCATAATATTTTCAATATTGGGAGAGAAAAATGAGTAAACAATTTTGCAGTAAATGTAATCATGAAACGCTTCATAAAGAACTAATTAAACAAAAACCTTCAAAATTTGGCACAACGAGAAAAGAAAAATTTCGTGCATTTATTTCAGGATTTATCGCAGGCTCAGCAAGCCCGGTAGGCGCAGCACTTGATCTCATGGACAGATATGTTGTCTGCCAACAGTGCGGTTGTAAGCGTTTAGATAATCAGGGTGATGAGTTTCAATAGTGCTTATAACCTAAATTAAAAAGCTGTAAAGCTAGATTAATTAGCGTCTTAATCTGATTTTCTGCGACAAGAATAGGTATTCAGCAAATAGGTTAGTAGGACATTTTAAAAGATAGATCAGAAAATCCAGATATAGGTAAAGATGTCGTAAGTAAAAACACTAAAAAATTTCTAGAGAAAGTTGATGATGGTACATATATAGGTATTGAAGAAAAAACGAGAGAGCATAAATTAAACAACCTTAGCAAAAATGAGTATTGATAGCTTTCTAATAGGCAGAGCAAGATGATGGGGAGTAGATAATGATAATAATCTCAAGCAAGGATCAGAGCCAGAGTATCAGCGGATGACCATATGAAAGAAGACTTAAAGTAGTCGCAGAAGCCCCTTAAATTTATCTTAAATATTTTCATATTATTTTGGAAGGCTGAAAGCTAGTTTGACGAATCAGAGAATTTGAAATCAATTTTCCTAAAACTTATTTCCTAATAATTTTGTCGCGTAGCTTTTATTAGTTAGGGGAAATACCTTAATTACGCGCCAGATTTTAACACAGAGCGCCTAAATACCATTCAAACTGCTAGTTAGAGACAGTGATAACAAGGGTTTCAGGAGAGAATTGGGTAAGACGAATGATTGTAACAAACTGATAAATGGTAGTTTATTGGAGTATTTTATAAACAAATCGCTGCCAATCTAATAGAATTGATCCAGAGTTAAATTTCCATAGCGTATTTTAGACATTGCCAGCCAGATTAGTACCAACATCAGCAAACTGCTAAAAAAATTAATGATAACAGTATGTTATACATTTTATGTTAAATACGATTATGTTCAATAGCATGGAAATTTAGACTGGATCAGATCTGGATCCAAAATTCTATTTTCATTAACACAGTCTATATTTAACATAATATACATTATGCGCAGTTATGTCATATAGTAAATATTTTAGGCTAATCCCAATCCCATTCATAATACGCATCAACAGCTTGGTATATACCACTTGAAGCTTCTAAATATAAACGTTCTAGTATTTCATAGCGTATCGATAAAATTGAGAAGTTATCAAACACACCGACACCATAACTCAACTCAATGCCAGGTGCGATTTCACCACGGATACCAACGGACTGTTCATCGCCAGTCCCGCTAGACGCAAGCGTTAAATCTTTAATGCCAATCTCTTCACCAATAGTACTCATTACGCCATCCGATTGACCCGCAGCCAAATCAATCAACATATTGGCCATTGTGCTTCCTTCTGATGAGCTTGTCAGTGCTTGGCCGCGAGTTAAATATGATAACGCTTGTTGTTGTGCCATTGCGGGCTCTGAGAAAATAACTAACTCTAACTCATCTGGAGTTCCGGTTACACGAACACCTGCAACGACGTCATCTTCAATTTTATTGGGATCACGTATCGCTTCAATTTGTAAATTTGGCGACTCAGGTGCACCTTGAAAAATAACACGGCTTTCTCTTAATACGAGTTGTTGGCCTAAAGCGCGATAACTTCCATCGTTTAGGTGCAATACACCATTAATATTGAGATCTTTCTTTAAAGGCTTGCTAATGAGTAATTTACCTTCAATGAAGGTATCTAAACCAACTGCAATTACTTGGAAATCAGTGCCTAGATCAACGCCTAAATCCAGAATAACGGGTAAATCAGCAGCTACTTTTTCGTGTTCGACGTCAACAACGATAATATCAGGCGAGGTTGAAACCGCACCTGCAGGCAGTTCTTTTACAACTACTTTTCCTTTATTGACTAATAACTCACCATTAACTTTAATATGGTCTGCAAAGACAATATGCATATCAGGGCTAATGAGTAAATCTAATTTGCCATAATCATAAACTTCTAATTTATTTGCATAAATATGGATATCACCTTTGAGTTTATTCGACCAATCCAACTGCCCGGTCAAAAAAGCATGACCTTCGTTTTTATCAGCGACCTCTTTCACTAACTTATTATTGTTTATTGGATGTACAATTCTATTGCTGACTTTCTTCACTGATTTATCAAAGATGTTGATGGTGCCACTAAGTAACGGTAATTTTGCCGTTTTTTCAACAACAGTATGCGTACCACGACTATCGAAAGATCCGTGTAACGTAGCTTTGCTTTCATCGAACTTAATATCAGCATTTAATGCATCGATATTCATCGGGATCCCAGTACCTGCAATTTGGCCATCCAGCACATTCACCTTACCATTGATGCTTGGTTTGTGAAGTAGCCCAGTAATTTTTATATCACTATCAAGCTGGCCTTGTAATTTTTCTAGGGCAGGAACGAGAGGCAGGAAGAGTGAGAAGTCTGGTAACTTAGCTGCAATACTTGCATTGATGCTTGGCTGTGATTGATAAGGTTGTAACTGCCCTTCTATTTTTACATCAATAAGGTTTTGAGCAAATACAACTGCATTTACATCAACCTCATTACCCGCACCTTTTGCCTTGATATTTAGGTGCTCCATTGGGTAGTCGTTAAAGCTGTTCTTTTTCGGATCTGCACTTATTTGTAATAGCATATTATCTGTAAATATCGATACATCAAAATCTGGTTGATTATCTTTAAGCCACTTAATATCTGCATCTGCAGTGATAGCTCCTTGCATTTTAAGGTGCGGTGGTAGAAAAGTAGAAAGACTAGCAAGTTGATATCTATCAATCGTTAATACAACGTTACCAGACTCTCCAATTTGCACGGTTTGGGCGCACAACTGCCCTGCTTCTGGTAAGTCAGATGAAGTCGCTTGCCAACAATGTGGGGTTATTTCGATACGTTCATTTTCAACTAAAACATCAAATGGCGTTAATAGATTTAATGATTGATGTGGTAAACCTATTGTCGCTTCACTAAGTTGAGTAAGTAAGTTGGTATCAGTTTGCGTTAGGAACAATAAAAGATCTGTAGATAGCAACTCGCTGTTCGCTAACAGTTTAATTTCATGTTTTACATTATCTTTATTAGATACTTGATGCTCAATATTGAGTGTAATATCGTCAATCAGTTGCTTTTCAATATGGATTTTTTCCGCCTTCAGGGACAAATTTAGCTTAGGCTTCTGCGATAAAGTAAGCGCAGTGTCTAAGCCAATTTGTTCCAGCTGATAATCAGCATATTGTAACGTTGTCGCCATTAACTGACTGTTAATTGTTAATGTGTCATTAGGGCCTGTAACGTTAACGGTACCAGTGATATTGCCATGTGCTTGTGGGATTGTATGGCTTATATCTGCGATATTAAGCACAATATTAAGATCACTTTGTTCGGCAAACTGCCCATTAACAATGAGACTATTCTCTGCATTATTAATCGCAAGATCATCAAATAGTACGCCCTCTTTGTCATTGCCAGACACGCGTCCAGTCAAACTAAGTGGTCGTTCAAGTAATTGACCAACAACTTCGAGTACGGGAAAGTCAAATTGCCATTCAGGTGGATGTTGTTCATAAAGAATAACAGTTGCTTTTTGTTGTATATCCCCTGAAAAACTTCCTTGATAATCACTGTGTAACTGCGTTAAATCGATATTCTTGATACTGAGATCACCTAACCAATCAATTTTTTCTTGCCAAGTTAAAAGGCCGGAGAAATCGATATTGCCAGAAAGAGTGTCGATGTTCAGTGTTTCTATTTGCAAATGCTTGAGATCACCTGATGTATTGAAATCCACCGCCCCAGGTGGGACACCAGCCGCTAAAAAGTCACTTTGTAGATTAATTTGATAATCCAATAATGAACCTTTACTGCTGAAACTGCCCTCCTTTGCACTGTATTGCGCATCACCTGTTAATGGCCATTGTAGGTCTTGCCAATGCAAGGTAATTTCATGTGGGAGATTTTCAGCAAAAAGATTCAACTGTGTGGCTAACTGTAATTCGATTGTATTTGATAGATTAAGCGCTGTACTAAGATTAGATAAGCTACCAGATGCTATTACACTATATGCTGTATCTTTGAGAAGTGTTTTGGGCTGTAATTGTTTAACACTTTTTACTTCACCGTCAATATTTAAAGCGAGTGGATAATCATCTATAAAATTAATATTGCCTGTTAAAGCAAGCGTTGTCTCAGGAATGTCCAGTGAAAAGTCATCGATATTAAGTTTGCTATCGTAAAAAGTGAACGCCGTTGAAAGGCTATTAAGCTCAAATAGGGACTGTTCATTCTGAATTATTTTCAATGTATCAATTTTGATCGGCTTAACATCTAGATTGATAGGCATCTGAACCGTTGGTAACATCTCTGGTGTTAAGATTGCTGGTAATGACTTGATATCAAGATCAATGCGTTTTTTGGATCTATTCACAGCCACTTTTTTTGCTGCTACAACGGGCTCACTATCCGGAAGTGTCACCAGTAATCCGCTAATTTGAGATGCTAAAGATAGATCATTGTGAACGGCATTTGCCTGTAACGATATTTTGTTCAATACAACGTTTAAGCCACCCATGCTGAAATCAACATTACTGATACTGATATCACCGATTTCAAGCGCGATGGGAATATCTATCACCAACGGGTCGCCACTTCCTTCTTCGACAACTTCGTTAGATTCATTGCTTTCAGGTAGCTTTACCGTGACACCATCTACGGTTAACTGTTGTAAGCAAAACTTATCGACTAAACACGACCAATTAAATTGGTAACCAATGTGCTTTATATTGATCGATGTATCTGCATCAATCCAAGAGATATTCTTAAATACAGGCTGACGAAGCACGGAGCCTTCGGCTAACTCAAGCGTCAATCGCGATTCAAAATGTTGTGCAAGTTTAATTAGTGCAAGATTTCCGGGATGAGTAAATAGCGTCAGTGTCAGCAACACAATAGTTGTAATCAATACAGCGATAAGGCTATAGCTAGCAACTTTTAACCCTTTAAGGATAAATTTAATCGGGGTCATAGTTCCGGACCTAACATAAAATGAATACCAAAATCATTCACACCATTAGTAAGCGGTTTAGCGACATATAAACGGATAGGCCCAACGGGTGAGGCCCAGACAACACCTAGGCCGGCGCTGCTAGAAAGTGTTTCTGAAAAATCATCCGTTGCGGTACCAATGTCACTAAAAACGGCTATCTTCCATGTCTCTAAAATAGGGAAACGATATTCAAGACTCGCCACAGCGAGGTATTTGCCTCCAACTAAATAGCCTTGGTCATCTTCAGGTGCAATACTCTCATAGTCAAAGCCTCGCACGCTTTGATCACCACCGGTAAAGAAACGCATCGACGAGGGAACATTATAAATTGAGCTGGTTTGAATTGCGCCAAGCTCCATTGAACCAACAAACTGATGTCCTGAATAGGTACGAATTATTTTGGTTTGCCCGTATAGCTTGATTAAATCGTCACTTGAAAGCCACCATTCATTTGAAACTTCAAATGAAGTCATTATTTTATCGCCCCAAGTAGTATTGATACCACCTTTTGCACGTGTACGACTAAAACTAACACCGGGTATAATCAATGATGTTGAAAAAGACTGCTGACCTTGGATACCTTGCTCTTTGTCATACCGGATAAAAAGATTTGGTTGCCAATGATTACTGAGTCGCCAATGCCGGTTTAGACTCGCCACATACTGCGTCGTGTCGGTGTCATTTTGGTTAACCATTTTATAACCCGTTTGCACTGACATGTAATTATATACGGGATCTTCCAATGGGATTTTATAGGTAAGAGAGGCTTCTTGTTTAGGAATTGACGCGACTAAGTTACCCTCAATAGAATGGCCATATTGATTTATCCAGGGTCGATTCCACCGGAATTTACCTCGAATTCCTTCATCGGTTGAATAACCGAAACCAACATTAAAAGAATCTTCAGGTTGCATTGTTGCAAGTACATTAAGCGGTACTTGCAGCCCTTCTCTATGCTCTAAGTCAGGCAGCAAACTGATACTTTTAAAGTAACCTGTTTCGGTTAGGTCATTATTAAATTCACTCAATTTTCGTGTGTCAAACGGATCGCCTTGTTTAAAGTTTTGAAGACTTAAAACATATTTGTCTGCCGGTAACGCTTGTTCAAAAACAAGGGGCCCAAACAGATACCGTTCGCCAGTGTTGAAAATAAGAGAAACTTTGGCACTGTTTTGCTTTGACTTTACTTCGACCAAAGATTTATCAAACTTCGCATCAAAATACCCATCTCGGCGAGCAATGCTTTTAAAGCTACTTTTTGCTGTTTCATAATTACTATGAAGCAGAATATCGCCTTCCTTAAGTGAAAATGTTGCTAATAGTGCAACAAAATCTGGTGCATTTTTACCTGCACCAGTGATTGCTATTTCCGAGTGCGTAATATAAGTAACTGGACCTTGGTCAATTGTGACAGTTAATAATTGCTCATCTTTATCTTTAATTTCATCGACGACAATAGCAATGTTAGGTTGATAAAAGCCGAACACGTTGAGTGCAGAGGTAGCAGATTTTTTTACCTCTGTTAAATAGTCATCATCGTTTGCGTCTCTTGGTTCGTCTAAACCTTCGAGGTAGACTTTAACATTCTTTTTTTCCTCACCACTGATACCTTGAATGTCTAATTTTATTTTAGCAAAACAACTTGTGCTTGAAAAAATGGCAAAGCAAGCAGTCAGGAATATTATCTGTATTTTCATTGTAATGTGACAGCAACCTAGCGTTTAAAAAGTAGCGTTTGAAAATCATTTTTAGCCATTGGTGTTCCCACAAGATAACCTTGGAATTGCGTACATCCCTTATCGATTAAAAATGCTAACTGCTGATCCGACTCGACCCCTTCAGCTACAACCTCTAAGTGTAATGCTTTCGCCATACTGATGATGGTACCAACTATGACCTGTTGATTATTATCTTGCATTAGATTGACAATGAAGGATTGATCAATTTTTAAAGTAGAAACGGGTAATACGCTTAAATAGGAGAATGAAGAGTACCCCGTACCAAAATCATCGATTGCAAAGCATAAACCCAGTGCGCGTAGTTTATTTAATTTTTCAATGACGAGATCTTTATGGCTAAGTAAAACATTTTCAGTGATCTCTATTTCGATTAATTTAGGATCAACTTTGGTTTCGGCCAAGTAAAATTCAATAGCATCCGTAAACCCTGATTGTATAAACTGTTTAGGACTAACGTTCACAGAAAGCGTGGTGAAACTATCTGGCAAGCCAATAGCTTGCCATTTTGCCAGTTGCTCAAATGCGCTTTTAATCACCCAATCCCCAAGAGGGAGAATCAAACCACTATCTTCAGCGACAGGGATAAACTCTGCGGGATTGACCCATCCCTGTGCACTATGTAACCATCGGATTAATGCTTCGGCTCCAATTAATTTACCTTGTGCATCTATACGAGGCTGAAAATGTAGACTAAATTCATCATGATCTAATCCATAATGAATCTGCTTTTGTAAAGTATGTCTAGCCTGAATTTTTTGCTCAATCTCTTTGGCAAAGAATGAGATATTACTAAAGTGGCTGTCTTCAGAAAATTTAAGCGCCATGGAAGCTTGTCGTAACAAATCATTTGCATCACATTCAATAAGCGGGAAGAGTTCAATACCAAATGCACACGATAAGGCTAATTCAGTGCTATCTATGGTAAAAGTACCCTTTAAGTTTTGATCTAACTTTTTAGTAAACTCGAGCGCCATCTCTGCTGCATATTCTCGATTTTGGTGTAGATCAGGGAGCAAGACAACAAATTCACTCTCATTAAGGTGCGCAATAAAATCAGGACCCGTTTTAGATGATTCAATACGCCTAGCAATCGCAAATAATAGTTGTTCACTCCGGTAATGATCCTGAAACTCAATAATGGTCTTGTATTGATTACATTCTATAAAAATTATCGCGCCATACAGATTATTATGTTGGGCTCGTAAGGTTTCTTGCTCAAGGTTAATTAACAATTGTCTGCGATTAGGCAACAAAGTAACCTCATCAAATTGTGCTTGATAACTAAGTTTTTCTTGGGATTTTTTGTAATTGCTAACATCGGTATTGGTACCAATAACGCGAAGAGGTAAACCATTTGAATCCCAAGAAACCGTTTGCCCACGTGTTAAAATCCAACGGTATTCGCCGTTGTGGCATCGGATGCGATGGGTGCTTTCAAAAAATGAATTTTTCCCCGAAAAATGCATCTGGAGTTCATTTAAAACCAGAAAGAGATCATCCTCATGAATACGTGATTCCCACTCTTCAATACAGTTATTAATCTCTTCATTACTATAACCAATCATCTCTTTCCAACGTTCTGAATAATAAACGCAATCTTGTTCGATATTCCAATCCCAAACACCATCCCTAGCACCACTGAGTGCATATAATAGGCGTTGTTCATTGAACGATAATTGATTGAATTTATCGCTCATTTGTGAAGAAAGATCTGCAAAGGAACGCTGTAATGCGCCAATTTCTCCCAAGCCTGATTGGTCGATATCTGCATTATTAGAAACTTCGTAATGACGAGTGGATGCGGTAAGCTTGCTAACAGGCTTGATAATGATGCGATTAATAATATATACAAGCACCGCTAAGCTAAACAGCAAAATCATTGTAATTTTAATCAATGAAAATAGCGCTTCATAACGTAACTCTGTGATAGCACTTGTTAATGAATAACGAATGAATATCAATCCGTTAAACTTACGATTTAAGCTATTTCCTTTGGAGAGCATTTGCAGAGGGGCATAAACAATAAGATCTTGTGTAATTTGGTTATATTGGAAGATAAATTCATTTTTTTCGATAACTTGTTGTAATAAGTCACCGTCATAATAATCGAGTTGAAGCTTTGCAAACATATACTTATAGCGCAAACTATTGCTCAAAACAATTTGCTGGTTATGGTCGATAACGGCGATGCTTATGAAGTTTTGATCCAATGCAATTTCTGAAACAATATTCTGTGCCTGCGCTTTTTCAAGACGCATTAAAGAATTTGATAGCGTTGTTTGTAAATTTCCTGCAATCCCTTTTATATATTGCTCTTTCTGAGTATAAAGTTTCTTTTGTGCATATTGATACTCGAGAAAGAAAACCGATCCTTGTAAGAATATAAACACCAAAAATAATATAAGAGGCACTGCGAAATTAAGAGATAACTTATTAAAATTATTCATAGATCACACGCTCCAAAATACGAGTCGATATAATTGATTTAAAATCACTTGGTATCTTGCCCAACATATTTTTCTGGGTCATAAACTTACTGAGTTGAGCTGCCTGCAACTCAACATTAGAAGGTGAACCTGAAAGGCGCATTAATGCATCTTTAGGCTCAATAAAACGCGTACCTTTAAAAGACTCTTCTAAAAGATACGGATAAATCTGCAGACGCACAGCTATTGTTGTTAATGCATCTTTTTCGTTATCTAAATAATACTCATGTGCTTTATAAAAACGTTTTAATAAATCTGTTACTTGCGCTTCTTTACTCACCAAAATATCTTTTCTAACCACAACTAAATGGGTAATTCTTTGTTGTAAAAGTCGAGAGTTCAGTATTTCTCGCGCACCAAGTTGTATCAACTGTTGCTTTTCAGGTTCTCGTACAATGAGTGCATCAATATTGCCTTGCATATAAGCATCTTTGGCCTCACTTTGTTTTACTTCAAATAATTGAACTGTTTGATTATTTAATCCAGAAAGTGTAAATACTTCATCTAACAACAATGCGCCTGCCGCTTTATTTTCATAACCGATAGAGCGCCATTTTAGCTGCTCAAGTGTTTTGATTTCAGGCTTCACTAACAGTGCGTCGCCCCCACTTGATTGATCAATTACAGAGACAATTTTAAGATCAATGCCAAGAGCAACTAGCGTCAGTACCTCATCGAGCGAGAGGAATGCGACATCTAATTTACCCGTTTGAAATGCTTGTATTACACTGGTTGATGAGGGTAATTCAAAAAGTGAATATTGACTTTGTGGTAAGTAATTAAGCTCTTTGGCCAAAAACAAAAATTCAAAATTAGGCCAAGGCGCAGCGGCAACTGTTAATGGTCGCTCATAGGGGTTACAGGCAGATATAAAAAAAAGCGATATCAACAAAATTGTTAATCGCTTAGGAAGTAAAACTGGTAATTTCATAGAAGGCCTAAATACGCACAAATCAGTCGAGAAAAAAGATATTTGTCGATGATCATGACAGAAATAGGGACACAAAAAAACCGCTATTTACTTAAAAATAGCGGTTTTTTTCTAATTTGAGTTGTTAAAAGCCATTCTCATTTAAACACAGTTAAAAATACATCTTGTTTAAATAAATTGTGCTATCACAAGATTAAGAAATCGCTTGTAAAGCTTCAATTCTAGATGCTAAAGGTGGGTGAGACATAAATAATCCACCACTACGTTTACCAGAGATTCCGAATGCCATCAAGCTTCCTTCTAGATGTGGTTCACTGCCTTTTTGTAAACGTTGTAATGCAGCAATCATTTTTTCTTTACCAACTAATGCCGCTGCTCCTGAATCAGCACTAAATTCGCGTTTACGTGAGTAATACATGACAATGGTACTTGCTAACACACCAAACACCATTTCTAGAATAAATACGATGATGAAATAGGAAAAGCCATGCCCTGATGACTCTTCATCGTTATTACTCAGAAAGTTATCGATGATCCCCCCCACAACACGTGCAATGAAAATAACAAAAGTGTTTACTACACCTTGGATTAAGGCCAGTGTAACCATATCACCATTAGCCACATGACTAACCTCATGCGCCAATACAGCTTCAATTTCATCGCGTGTCATCGTATTTAATAAACCAGTACTTACAGCTACAAGCGCCTTATTTTTATTCATACCCGTTGCAAACGCATTCATATCTGGTGCATTGTATATTGCGACTTCTGGGCATTCTATTCCTGCTTTTTGCGCTTGAGCACGCACCGTATTTACGAGCCAAGATTCAGTTTCATTGCCAGGGTTTTCGATGACAATCGCCCCGGTACTGCGTTTAGCTATCCACTTAGACATAGCTAAAGAGATAAAAGAACCACCAAATCCAAAGACGATAGCAAGGATCAACAAGCCTTCGGTACTGCGGGAATTCATGCCGGTAAAAGCAAAAATAATATTTAAAACAATGCCTAAAACCAACACAACCGCTAAGTTAGTGATTAAGAATAAAGCAATACGTTTCATAGTTACCTCTATTAATGATAAGAAAATAAGTGACATCATATGTCTATCGGTAATTATTGCAAGCAAAATATTGATTGATCTCAATTTTTACTTTATCGTGCATTTTCACAATCAAAAAATAGGAATATATCATGGCTTTAGCAAGTGCACGTCATATCTTAGTTAGCTCTGAAGAGAGTTGTTTAACACTTAAAAATGAAATTGAAGCAGGAACTGATTTCGCTGAAGTTGCAAAAAAACATTCCTCTTGCCCATCGGGCGCGCAAGGTGGTGAATTAGGTGAGTTTGGACCTGGAATGATGGTACCAGAGTTCGACAAAGTTGTTTTTAGTGCTCCTGTCGGCGTTGTACAAGGCCCAGTGAAAACACAGTTTGGCTACCATTTATTAGAAGTGACGTCTCGCCAAGACTAATCTTTAATATATCAACTAACTTAGATTACGATTTAAGTTAGTTGATAAACACCTTCCATAGTCCATATTGCTTCCCCCCTCTTTACGCTATTTATTTAGTTTGGTATTAAACTTTCTTCAACACAACGAGTATTGAGCCCAAATACCAACATTTGTTGTAAAAATAACCTTGAAACATCAACAGCACCTAGTATTACCTTGAAAATTGATGAGAATAAATGAGAATAAAGCGCTTGATCGGGAAATAGCTTATACCAAATCCATTAAATAACTGATTATTTTTACTGGCTAAAAAGAGCTATCTCTGCGTTAAAAGTGTTGCAAATAGAGCAACTATTTACTTTAACTTTCGACTTGTGCTACCCCCTTTTTCTTACGTAAAATTTGAACACTATATTAGTGGAATTGGTATTACATTATTTATAATCTTCAAACTGAAGACAAAAAAATACCACTATAAAAGTGGCATTTTAAAATCAAAATCGAATGATTATTTACATTAACGCTTCTTGATCTGCGCCTTCTTTTTCAACTACTTCAGGTATCATATGCTCTCTGCTAACACCTAACTTAACAGCCAGTGCACTCGCAACATAGATAGATGAATAAGTACCGACAAAGATACCTATCAACAATGCAGTAGCAAAGCCATGTATCAATGCGCCACCAACTAAGAATAGTGAAACAAGTACAAAAATAGTTGTACCAGAGGTGATCATTGTTCGGTTCAGTGTTTGCGTAATTGAGTGATCAACCACTTCATCAGGTGTTGAAGTGGCCATTAAACGGAAGTTTTCACGAATACGATCAAAAACAACAATAGTATCATTTAATGAGTAACCAACTACCGCAAGTAATGCAGCTAAAACGGTTAAATCAAACTCTAATTGGAACAATGAAAATACACCCAGCGTAATGATAATATCATGCCCTAGTGCCAGTACAGCACCAGCAGCAAGTCGCCATTCAAACCGAGCACTTACATAAATCATGATACAGATTAGTGCGATAATAATTGCCAGTCCACCATCTTCTGCTAGTTCAGCACCAACGTTTGGACCAACAAATTCGATACGACGCATAACCACTTCACCATAATCGGCAGCTTGCAAAGCATCTAAAACCTGATTACCAACGACCACACCTTTTACACCATCCTGCGGTGCAATTCGGATCATAACTTCATGGCTACTACCAAAGTGTTGAACAACTGCACCCGGGAAATTCGCCTGTGCTAACGTTTCACGTACTTCAGGTAATACCGCGGGTTGTTCAAAACCCACATCAATGAGTGTACCGCCTGTGAAATCAAGTCCCCAGTTAATCCAATTGATACTTAATGTAACAATAGATGCGATCACAAGAAACATTGAAAGCCAAGTTGCTGGCTTTGAATATTTCATAAAACGAATAGGAGTCGTTCCTTTAAATAATTCAAACATAATTTTTCCTTAACTCGTTTTAGATAGACAGTTTCTTAATATCATTACGTCCGCCCCATATTGCATTCACTAATGCACGAGTACCAAATATTGAGGTAAACATAGAGGTAGCAATACCGATCATCAGTGTTACTGCAAAGCCTTTAATTGGACCTGTACCAACAGCAAACAAAATCATTGCAGTGATCAAGGTGGTAATATTTGCATCAGCAATAGTCGAGAAAGCATTTGAATAGCCTTCATTGATCGCTCGCTGAATTGATTTACCGGCTTTTATCTCTTCTCGAATACGCTCAAAAATAAGCACATTTGCATCGACAGCCATCCCGACGGTCAATACGATACCCGCAATACCCGGTAGAGTTAACGTTGCACCAGGAATCATCGACATTAAACCGACAATCATGACAATGTTAAACAATAGGGCTGTGTTAGCAATGGCACCGAATTTTCGATAGTAGATAAACATAAAGATAACAACAGCTAATAGACCGTAAATCATCGCTTTAACACCGTTATCAATGTTTTGTTTACCTAGGCTAGGACCAATCGTTCGCTCTTCGACGATTTGAATCGGGGCAATCAATGCACCAGCACGTAATAGCAATGCTAAGTTATGCGCTTCAGCTGCATTATCAAGTCCGGTGATACGGAAACTACGACCAAGCTGTGCTTGAATTGTTGCAACGTTCGCTATTTCTTCACGCTTTGCAATTTCAGATTTACCATTTGCTTTCTTTTTACCTGTTGGTAAATATTCGATGAACAAAGTAGCCATTGGCTTGCCGATATTGTCTTTTGTGAAACGCGACATTTTACTGCCACCTTTAGCATCAAGAGAAATATTTACCTGTGGACGGCCATATTCATCCATGCTCGATTGTGCATCAACGATATGATTACCCGTTAAGATAATATTTTTCTTTACAACAACGGGGCGTCCATTACGTTCCTTATAAACGACACTTGAAGAAGGTAAACGTCCGGCCAGTGCATCACTGATATCAGTTGTAGAGTCAACAGGGTGGAATTCAAGTGTTGCCGTTGCACCTAAAATTTCTTTAGCACGAGCAGTATCTTGTACACCAGGTAGTTCAACAACGATACGATCTGCACCTTGACGTTGAACAAGAGGTTCTGCAACACCCAGTTCATTTACACGATTACGTAAAATGCTTAAGTTTTGTTGTAATGCATCTTCTTTTGTTGCTTTAAGCTCTTCATCACCCATTGAAACAGTTAATACGAATTCACCGTTAGCTTCACTATCAACAAATAAGAAACCAGGGTTAATTGGTTTTAAGTGATTAACCGCTTTATCAAGGGTCTCTTCATCGACAAATCGCAAAACAACACCTGTTTCACTGCTGTCTTTACGGATACCACGAAAACGGATTTTTTGCTCACGTAGCTCCGAACGGAAATCTTGAACCATTTGCTCTTGAGCTTTGGCAACCGCCTCATCCATGTCCACTTCCATTAAGAAATGAACACCGCCACGTAAATCTAATCCAAGTTTAAGCGGTGAGCCTCCAATCGCTTCTAACCAAGCAGGGGTAGCAGGAGCAAGATTTAACGCACTTACAAATCCATCACCGAGTTGCTCACCAATCGTTTCACGTGCAACTAGTTGATCTTCACTTGAATTAAGACGAATTAAAATCTGGCCATTCTCAAGTACAGTACTTTTAGGTGTAATATTTGCTTGAGTAAGTAAGGTTTCAACTTTATCGAGGGTAGCTAATTCAACTTTGGCACCACGTGTTGCAGAGATTTGAATAGCGGGGTCTTCACCATATAGGTTTGGCGCTGCGTAGAGTAAACTGACTAGCACGATAATGCTTAGCAGAATATACTTCCACATTGGGTATTTATTTAACACAATACAGTCCTTTATGTCTGCCAATATCAGTTCACATTGGCATGAAAAAAGCGAAATCGGTATCGATTTCGCTTTGTTAAATTAAATAGATTTCAAAGTGCCTTTTGGTAGCACAGCAGAGATAAAATCTTTTTTCAATGAAATAACGTTATTTTCGTTTAATTCAATTTGAACATAATCGTTTTCTGCACTGATTTTAACGATACGGCCAATTAAACCTCCTGATGTTAATACTTCATCGCCTTTACCCATGCTTTCCATTAAGCTTTTATGCTCTTTTGTACGGCGAGCTTGTGGACGGTAAATCATGAAGTAAAAAATACCTGCAAAGATTACCATCATAAAGATAAACGAAAAACCACCTTGCTCTGGTGCGCCCTCAGCTGCTGCATGTGCCTGTGAAATGAAAAAACTCATCGAGATATCCCCTCTTTATTAAAATTAAAAATTGTTATATTTATTATTGGGTCAATTTAACACTTTTCAATGCGTATTGATTAATTGGCCCTTATTTTATGCTTCGTCTATTACTGGTTTTTCAACACCGATGCGTTTATAAAAGGTATCGACGAATTCATCTAATGTACCCTGCTCAATGGCATCACGCAAACCTTTCATTAAACGTTGGTAATAACGTAGGTTATGGATCGTATTTAACCTTGCACCCAAGATTTCTCCACATTTGTCAAGATGATATAGGTATGCACGACTATAATTTTTACACGTGTAGCAATCACATTCTGAATCTAAAGGGCTTGTATCTTCGCGGTGTTTAGCGTTACGGATTTTAATAACGCCATCTGTTGTGAATAGATGACCATTTCGCGCATTACGTGTTGGCATCACACAATCAAACATATCAACGCCACGACGAACACCTTCAACTAAATCCTGTGGTTTACCTACCCCCATCAAATAACGAGGTTTTCCCTCAGGTATTTTTGTAGTGACATGATCTAAAATGCGGTGCATATCTTCTTTCGGCTCGCCAACCGCAAGGCCACCAATTGCATATCCATCAAAACCAATTTTCTCAAGACCTGCGAGTGAAACATCTCGAAGATTTTCATAACATCCGCCTTGAATAATGCCAAAAAGTGCATTCGGATTTTCTTGTTCATCAAAACGTTTGCGACTACGTTCAGCCCAACGCAAAGACAATTTCATCGAGGTATCAGCTTCTTGCTCGGTAGCAGGATAAGGTGTACATTCATCGAATATCATTACGATATCTGAGCCTAAATCGTACTGAATTTCCATTGAGATTTCCGGAGATAAAAAAACTTCATCTCCGTTCACAGGGCTTCTAAAATAAACCCCCTCTTCTTTAATTTTACGCATTTTCCCAAGACTAAAAACTTGAAAACCACCAGAGTCAGTCAAGATTGGTCCGTTCCACTTCATAAAGTCGTGAAGGTCACCATGTTGTTTGATCACCTTTTGCCCAGGTCGAAGCCAAAGGTGAAACGTATTACCTAATAATATCTCAGCTCCCGTTGCATCCACTTCTTCTGGTGTCATTCCCTTAACTGTCCCGTAGGTCCCTACTGGCATAAATGCGGGAGTTTCCACTGTACCACGTTCAAATGTAAGGCGACCACGTCGAGCGCGTCCGGCAGTGGCTAGTAAATCAAATTTCATTTTCATTGCGATTCCTCGTCGGAAAAACAGTCCGACAGTTGGTTGTAAAAATTTTAGTTTTCTTCAAATTATGCTTAAAGTTCAGCGGTTGAGTTTGCATTAGTTAAAAACATCGCGTCACCATAACTAAAAAAGCGATACTGCTCTTCGATAGCGACCTGATAGGCCTTTTCGATATGTTTTTTTCCTGCGAAGGCACTTACTAACATCAGTAATGTTGACTCCGACAAGTGAAAATTAGTCACCATCGCATCAATTAATTGAAACTTATATCCAGGGTAAATAAAAATATCGGTCTCTGCAAAATAGGGCGTGAGCGGTAACCCTTGAGCAAGTGTTGCCTGTGCAGCACTTTCGATAGAGCGCACTGAAGTAGTACCAACTGCGATAACACGGCCCCCCTTTTGTTTAGTCGCGATAATTTTATCAACAACTTCTTGAGATACCTGCGCTAATTCACTGTGCATATGATGTTCAAGGACGTTATCAACTTTAACAGGCTGAAAAGTACCAGCACCAACGTGCAAGGTAACAAAAGCAAGCTCAGCCCCTTTTTTTTGTATTTTATCTAATATTGTTTGATCGAAATGCAAACCTGCTGTGGGTGCTGCAACAGCACCCGGGTTTTTATTATAAACAGTTTGGTATCTCTCTTTATCCGCATCTTCGTCCGGTCTGTCGATATAGGGTGGTAATGGCATATGACCAATATTTTCTAATACCTCTAAAACCGATGATGTATCATCAATACAAATCTCAAATAAAGGGCCTTGACGTTGCACCATCACAGCATCAACTGTGTTTTCTAGGCGTAATTTACAACCCGGTTTAGGGGACTTAGAGCTTCGTACGTGAGCAAGAAAGCTTTTATCGTCTATTACGCGTTCGACTAATACTTCAATTTTACCGCCTGTTTCCTTTTCGCCAAACAAACGTGCGGGTATAACCCGAGTATCATTGAATATGAGAAGGTCATCTGAATTAATTAAATCAATAATATCAGGGAATTGTTGGTGCTTAATGTCACCCGAAATACCACATAGTGATAATAAACGGCTACCAGTTCGCTCAGCTTTGGGATAACGAGCTATTAATGATTCGGGTAATTGAAAAGAGAAATCAGAGACTTTCATGAGTAGCTTCCGCAAAATAAAGCGAGGATTATACCCTACTATGAAAGTGGTGCAACTTGATTAGGAGATGAAGATATATGACCAGAGGGTTACAAAGGGAAGTTGACAACAACTTCCCGAGAGATGCATCAATAAGTCTTAACTAATACCAGAAAAACAGCTTTGTGAGTTCCAGTCTTTTTGACGTTTACTTAGTTCTTGTCGGAATATTTCATCATATACATCTGAATTTTGTTCGATCATGTTTTCAAGTAATGAAATACGTTTAGCAATCCAACGACAGGTTGGAGATAATTCTTTATATGTCCAATCTTTCTCAGCTATAGAGCGAACGTTTTGAGCAACCGCAGGTAATTGAGCAGGTTGAGTGTTCATGCGAGGAGCTTCAGGAACATTAGCAACTTCGATGTCGATAGTTGTTAAAAATTCAGCAGCGACAACACTTTCTTTCGGCTTTTTATCGGTGAAATGCATAACACCATTGTCATCAACCCAACTGAAAACGGTAGTCGTTGTAGTATTACTATTTGCAATTGGCGAGAAGGCCAAAATTGACAGCATTAATAATATATATTTCATCACTTCAAATCCCTGAAATTCGTATTTCCTTATGTATTTTGAGCATTATAACCAAGTTAATGTCAAAAAGTAACTATTTTTATGGGGTTAAGGACCTATGAAACGAGAGCTAGTCTGCATTTACACATAAAGCTCTCGACATTATTCTCGCTACGAATTTAGAAATTTTGCTAAAGATACTAAAAAAGTCAATTTAAGCGATGTGGGTCAAATACTTAGCATTAATCCGCTAATAAAGAATTTAATTCTTCTTCTGTAGCATGTCGTACATCCACCCCTTTTACTAAGTAAACGATATGTTCACATAGATTTTGGCATCGGTCCCCGATTCTCTCAATTGAGCGTGCAGAAGCCAGTACCTTTAAAATAAAGGGAATAGAACGGGGATCTTCCATCATGAAAGTCATTAACTCACGAAGTATACTTTCATATTGACGATTTACTTTTTTATCCTCGTTGTGAATTTCGATTGCTGCTTTTAAATCTAAACGTGTAAACGCGTCTAATGAGTTATGAAGCATTTTTAATACAATTTGCCCCATATTTTCTAGACCAATCAAAGATGGTACTTCTTTATCATGATTTTCAATAACCATTGATGCGATACCAGCAACACCATCACCGATGCGTTCGAGTTCAGTGATGCTTTTCATAATGGTTAAAATTAAACGTAAATCACTTGCGGCTGGTTGACGCTTAGCGATGATACGTGAACATTCACGGTCAACATTAGACTCAAACTGATTAACTTCTTTATCTTTACTAATCACTTTTTTAGCCAATTCGACATTATTCTCTGCCATCGAGGCCAATACATCGTTCAATTGTTGCTCTATTAGGCCGCCCATTTGCATAACTTGATTTCGAACACTCTCTAACTCAGTGTTAAACTGCCCAGAGATATGACGATTAATATTTGATGCTTCCATTGTATTTTCCTTTCCTAATTCTTTTTAAGATCACGTTAAAGTATAACTATTCAGAACTAAGTCATTTATGCTTAGTTCAAGAAAAAGTGCACTTTAGTTTGCCTAAATGTGCATTTTTCGACGCCAAAATAAGTTTAATGGCGTCGCCTTGAACTGTTATTAGCCATAACGGCCAGTAATGTAGTCTTCTGTCTGCTTCTCTTTTGGTGCTGTAAAGAGCGTATTAGTGTCAGAGTACTCAATCAGCTTACCCATATACATAAAGGCAGTTTGATCAGAAACACGTGCAGCTTGTTGCATGTTATGAGTAACAATAACAACCGTAAATTTAGACTTTAGTTCAGTGATTAACTCTTCGATTGTTAATGTAGATATTGGGTCTAATGCAGACGTTGGTTCATCTAGCAAAAGCACTTCAGGTCCAATTGCAATAGCGCGAGCAATTACAAGACGTTGTTGCTGACCACCTGACAAACCAAAAGCATTATCATGTAAACGGTCTTTTACTTCATTCCATAACGCGGCACTTCGTAGTGATGTCTCAGCAGCCTCGTCTAATACACGACGATCTTTAATGCCTTGCAAACGCAGACCATAAACTACATTTTCGTAAATAGACTTAGGAAAGGGGTTTGGTCTCTGGAAAACCATGCCAACACGACGACGTAATGCGGCTACATCAACTGATTTATCATAAATATTAGTCCCTTGTAGTTCAATATTGCCATCTACACGACAAATATCTACCAGGTCATTCATACGGTTGATACAACGTAATAGTGTTGATTTACCACAACCTGAAGGACCGATAAAGGCAGTTACTTTACCCTTTGGTATCTTCATCGACACATCGAATAGCGCTTGTTTATCGCCGTAATATAAATCTAAATTTTTAATTTCTAGTGCTGTTTTATCTGCACTCAAATGTGTTAGTACATCTTTTTCACTTGTTGACTTTGGTAATGTGATCATCTTTTTTTCCTACTAATTCTTTATATTTATCTTGTAATTTTGTGTGCAAGTTTGATTTAGTGCTCTAAAGCACGGTATTTTTCGCGTAAGCTATTACGGATACCGATGGCAGCTAAGTTCAAACCAATAATAACGGTTACTAATAAAAATGAGGTTGCGTAAACCAGTGGGCGTGCGGCCTCAACATTCGGGCTTTGGAAACCAACATCATAAATATGGAAACCTAAATGCATGAACTTACGTTCTAAATGTAGGTATGGAAAGTTTCCATCAACTGGTAATGTTGGCGCCATTTTTACTACACCAACAAGCATCAATGGAGCAACTTCTCCGGCAGCACGTGCAACCGCTAAAATAAGACCAGTCATGATCGCAGGACTTGCCATTGGCACAATGATACGCCATAACGTTTCTGATTTTGTTGCACCTAATGCTAATGAACCTTCACGCAATGAACTTGGGATACGACTTAACCCTTCTTCGGTTGATACAATAACAACTGGTAGCGTTAAGATAGCTAAGGTTAATGCAGACCATAATACGCCCGGTGAACCAAATGTTGGCGATGGCAATGCTTCAGGATATAAGAGTTGGTCAATACTGCCACCAACAATATATACAAAGAAACCTAAACCAAATACACCATATACAATTGAAGGTACACCCGCTAAGTTAATCACGGCGATACGAATAAACTTAGTAATTGTATTTTTAGGCGCATACTCATGAAGGTAAATAGCGGCAACAACACCAAAGGGAGTCACGATTACCGCCATTAGCATTACCATAAACACAGTACCAAAAATAGCAGGGAATACACCACCTTCTGTATTAGCTTCTCGTGGATCGTCACTAACAAATTTTGCAGTCTGATGGAACCAATGTTGTATCTTCTCAATAAATGTCATTTTATTTGGTAGGTAGAAATCTAATACCTTAGCCATTGGCATTACAACATTACGTCCGGTCATATCTGTTATCACAACAGCATCTCTTTGCGCTTCTGTACGATAGGCAAAAAGTTCCTTTTCTAATACTAGATACTCATCGCGTAACGCTTGAGCCTGTCCATCAAGTTCAACTAATGCTTCAGCAGTTAACTGCCCTTCTAAATCAAGCTTACGTTTTTTAAGACGAATTCGCTCAAGATCAAAGTTAATACGTCCAATATCACCCTTCAATAGATCATTTTCTTTATCTTTAAGTGCTTTAGTAACCGCAAGTCGTGCTTCAAGCTCAGCTTCAAGCGCCTCTCCTGTTATTGGCAACACAACACCATTTTCTTGAATCTCTTTGATGTAGCCATAGAAGTTACCGTTCTTAGTTCGCTCTAATACGACAATATCACTTGGGATATGCTTTTCGACGATAACCGTTTCGAGTACCCACTGAAAATCCAGATCAACATATTCTCTGTTACCCACTTTTATCAAGTAACGCTCTAACGTATCACCGCGATTTTCAAGGCCAGCAATACCAGCCTCTTTAAGTTGTTGCTTTAGTACGGTTTCGCTGTCATAAATTTCACCAATCACATTCATATGGTTGCCCTGCGCATCGAGCATATCAAACTCATATACCGTCGCAGGCCAGAAGAAGCTTAAGCCTCTCCAACCAATCAGAACAAACAAGCCGATCACCATGATCAAACTTAAACTCACTGCACCACCGGTCATCCATATCCATGGGGTACCCGATTTAAACCACTTATTCATAAAATTTCCTATTAACAGACATTACTGCTATGACTTAACAATTTGGTTGCTTGTATTACGTTACAGACTTGAATATTTTTCACGTAAACGTTGACGTACCAATTCAGCCACCGTATTAAATACAAAGGTGAACAGGAACAATACAAAAGCAGCTAAAAACAGTACGCGGTAGTGTGAACTTCCTACTTCAGACTCTGGCATTTCCACCGCAATATTTGCCGATAGAGAGCGCATCCCTTCAAAGATGTTCCAATCCATAATTGGCGTATTACCCGTAGCCATTAGTACAATCATTGTTTCACCAACAGCGCGTCCAGTTCCCATCATTACAGCAGAGAAAATACCTGGACTTGCTGTTAAAATTACAACTTTGGCGAGTGTCTGCCATGGTGTAGCACCCAATGCTAATGAGCCCATAGTTAGACTTTTAGGAACACTGAATATCGCATCCTCTGCAATTGAGTAGATAGTTGGAATAACAGCAAATCCCATCGCAATACCAACAATTAATGAGTTACGTTGATCAAAGTTAATACCTAACTCATTAGTCAGATACATACGTGTATCACCATTAAACAGCCACAATTCTAATGTATCGCTAAAACTCATTGAGATGTAGCCAGCAAATAGTAATACCGGTAGCAGAATCAGAGGGTGAAAGCCTTCTGGTATAGCTTCCTTGAATGATTTAGGTAATAACGTCCAAAGCATCGCGGTTGCTAAGATACTTAACGGTAAAGTGAGCAACAATAATATAATGCCCGGTAATTGATTCTCAATCAGGGGCGCCAACCATAAACCAGCAAGGAAACCTAGTATTACAGTTGGTAATGCTTCCATAATTTCAACTGTTGGTTTGACATATGAGCGAATCGCTGGCGACATAAAGTATGCCGTATATACAGCACCAGAAATAGCGATTGGCACCGCAAATAACATTGCGTAGAAAGCCGCTTTAATGGTACCAAAAGAGATTGGCACTAAGCTCATTTTAGCTTCGAAGTCGTCACTTGCTGATGTTGACTGCCAAAGGTAACTTGCCTCAGGATAACCTTCGTACCAAACCTTCTGCCAAAGAGCAGACCATGTCACTTCAGGGTGTTCATTGTCTAGTTTATATAATGTAACTTGTTTAGCATCTGCGACTAGCAGAGCATTGGCACGTGGCGAGAAAGCAACAGCAAGGTTTTGATTATCGCTTACTTTTTCATGCAGTAAACGGGTATCGCCAGTGGTATGGAAAATTGATAAGTACCCCTGTTGATCAGTCGTTAGGAAACCTTTTCTAAAGTACTCTGGCACGATATCAGCAACGCTTTCTTCTGCTGTAAAGTCCCTGATAAATGTGAAGGTACGTTGGTTATCTTTTAACACTTCAAACCATTGACTCACCACGCCATTATCATTTGCAACGATCAAAGAGCTTGCACCGGTTAATAACTGGATATCTGTGACATGGGTATTTGGCGCATTAATGGGTAATGCAGATTTAAGACTGATATCGTTACTATCCGAAACATCGTAAACTAAAAGGTCGTTATTAGCGCGAATGAAGAGATTTTTTAAATCGGGACTTAACAGCATTTGTGAAACGTTGTTTGGTAATGAAGGCAATTCAACAAGCTCAGGCTCCCATACAACCTCTTCCGTCATCATATCTTCTGTCGCAGTTAAAAAAAGCATCAATCCACGATTATCGCTAGTAATTGCAGCAATAGCACCGGCTTCATCTGTGATCTCAAAACTAGCGACAGTAATTGCTTTACCTTGAGGATCAATGTCGATAGATTCTTCACCAAGCGGGTAAGATATACGAGGAGTGATTAGACGCTTGTCATCAGGGTAAGTAGTGTCAAATTCAGGTTTAAAGATGACCACTTGCCCAGCATCATTACTTAAAAGATGAGTATTATGACCTGGTGAAGATTGCGCAAACGCAATGGGATTTTCGAGTATAGTTTTAGATAGCAGCAACTCACCTAAATCATGCTCACGTAAAGAGTAAAATGAGATAATACCTTGTTCATTGATCTGGTAACTAACATCATTTTGTTCATCAAGTCCAAGAGCATATATTTGCTCACTCTTATTCTGTGTGAACTGACGTTCGACTTCGATGCTTACCGGTGCAAAAATAGGTAAAACTACGTAGAGTAAGTAACCAAATATAAGCAGTAGCGTCACTAATACAAGTGCTCCACCACTACTAATACTGTACTTAACTAGTTTATCTTTGATAACACGCTTTTGATTGGCGCGTAATCGATTTGACAAATCGCTTTGCATTAAAACTCTCCAATGTTATTGATGGAGGAGAGTATATTGCGCTTTTGTGACAGTTATATTACAGGTGTCACAATTGTGTTAATTGTCGCTATTTTTAAAGCGGTTTTAGTTTCCCTTTTGCATCAGAAAGCTTTGAGTAACCCTTTGTAGCCATAAAGTGCTTAAGTTCTGCTTCAATTCGTTGAAAACATCCTTCCCCTTCTTTTTCAAAACAGGTCGCAATCTGTACCGCATCCGCTCCAGCAAGTAAGTATTCGAAGGCATCGATACCCGTTTTAATACCGCCAACGCCAATGATTTGAATATCGTCAGATAATAATTCCCGAAAAGCACGTACGTTAGCAAGGCCAATGGGTTTAATATAATCACCACATAAACCACCAAAACCACCTTTTGGCTTAATGATAGGAGATTCCGTTTCAGGGTCAATAATGAGCGTATTACCAATAGAGTTAACACAGGTAATAAATTTTACAGGAAATTTGTTTAATATTTCAGCCATTGCAACAAAATGCGACATATCGAAATAAGGAGCAAGTTTAATACCTAAAGGTTTATCACCTAATACAGTGAGTGCTTGCAGCGCACTCTCTACTTGAGAAAAATCATAAGCAACTTGTGCTTTACCTGGAATATTTGGGCATGAAAAGTTAACTTCTATTAAATCGATATCACTGTTTTGGAATGCACTCACCATTTCAATATTATCTTCAATGCTAAAACCAGAGATACTAACAACAACTGGCTTACCAAGCCTCTTAAGTTTTGGAACCATTTCAAGATAAGCTTTATAGCCAAGGTTGGGTAATCCCATAGATTGGATTGAGCCTAACGGTAAATCGCTATAACGTGGCTCAGGGTTACCTTCACGAAAAGAAATCGTACAAGATTTAGTGACAATAGCGGCAGAGTTAGACTGACCGATTACTTCGAGTTCTTCCCAAGTAGTACATTTAGGCCCAGAAGCATTCATTAAATAACTACTAAGGTTAATACCCGCAATTGATGTTGATAGATCTACACGCATTTCATTCTCCGATGTTTAATTTCGGCACAGTGTAATACAGATCACATTTTTCAATTTGATTAGAAACAAAAAAGCCAATCAATTGATTGGCTTTTATAAAGAATTTAATACGTTACATAGAATTAGTCATCAAGTAAATCATGTAATACTTTACCTAAACGTTCAATTCCCTCTTCGATAATATCCGGATCAACACTCGAAAAATTTAAACGTAATGTATTCATTCCGCGTTTAGTCACGTAGAAAGGGTCGCCAGGTACAAAAGCAACTTTCTCTGCAATCGCTTTATCAAAAACAGCTGTAGCTGTAAGTGACTCAGGCAAAGTCACCCAAAGGAACATTCCCCCCTCGGGGTTCAAGTAAGTAACTTGTTTTGGGAAACAACGCTTTATCGCATTTTCCATTACTAACTTTTGTTTACCATAAACATTAATAATTTTCTTAATATGAGCCTGTAGGTCATTATCTTGTAAGAAACGGTGCAGCACACGTTGGCAAAAATAGTTTGAGTGTAAATCACCTGCTTGTTTAGCAATAACTAATTTTTCCATCAATACTTTAGGTGCAACAATCCAACCAAGGCGGAATGAAGGCACAACAATTTTAGAAAATGACCCCAACAAAATTGTTTGTTCTGGTAATAGTGTTTTAAAAGAGGTTTTCTCTTCACCAGCAAATCTCAAATCACCATAAGGGTTGTCTTCAATTAACAATGTTTTGCTTTTACTTAATGCTTCAGCAACCGCTTGGCGATTTTCATTGGTATATGAAATACCTGATGGGTTTTGAAAGTTCGGTACGGTATACATCAACTTTGATTGACTATTTTGTAGTGTCTTCTCAAGCGCATCGATATCCATTCCATCTTGACCAACGGCAACCGAATTGAATTTAGCAAGATAAACTTCAAATGCTTGAATAGCCCCCAGATAACCCGGCTCTTCGATGATCACCTCATCACCTTCGTTAAGTAACACCTTACCTAAAAGGTCAAGACCCTGTTGTGAACCATTGGTGATCAGAATTTCGTCAACATTAACTTCAATACCTTTTCGCTTATAATCGGCAACAATCATCTCACGTAATGGTAAATAACCTTCAGTGCCGGTGTATTGAAGAATATCTTTGCCATCATCGCTGAAAATATCGTTAGTTGCTTTTTGTAAAGCTTCTACAGGGAATAGATCACGATTTGGTAAACCGCCAGCAAATGAGATAATTTGAGGATCGACAGCGACTTTTAAAATTTCACGAATAAAAGAGGGAGGCACGCTAGAGATTCGATTAGAGAAAAGTTCATTCATATAAATTATCCATATTAACTGTGATTAAATCTGAGAGGCTATTTTTATGTTATTTACCTTGAAATAACAAGAGACAAAGACAAAAAAAAAGGAGACAAATTGTCTCCTTTTATAAATCGATTATTAATCAGTCTTCAAGTAAAGATTAATTAAGCAAGTGCTTTTTTAGCTACTTCAACTAAATGAGCAAATGTTGCTTTATCGAATACTGCGATATCAGCAAGAATCTTACGATCGATTTCAACAGAAGCCTTTTTAAGACCATTGATGAAACGGCTGTAAGATAGACCGCTAACACGAGATGCAGCGTTAATACGCGCAATCCAAAGTTGACGGAAAACACGTTTACGTTGACGACGGTCACGGTAAGCGTATTGGCCAGCTTTAGTTACTGCTTGTACTGCTACGCGATAAACACGTGAACGAGCACCGTAATAACCTTTAGCTTGTTTTAAGACTTTCTTATGACGTGCACGCGCTTGTACACCACGTTTTACTCTTGGCATTTTTTAATTCCTTACTTAAGCGAATGGTAACATTCTGTTAATACTAGGTACATCTACTTTTGCTACCATGCTTTGTGCACGTAGGTGACGCTTACGCTTAGTAGATTTTTTAGTAAGGATATGACGTAAGTGTGATTGCTTACGCTTAAAGCCGCCAGAAGCAGTCTTTTTAAAGCGCTTTGCAGCACCTTTGTTCGATTTCATTTTAGGCATTGCGAACTCCGCATTGTTCTAAGTTAATATAAACCAGTAAGGCGAGTGGCGAACCACTACTTGATGCCTTAGCTAGCACGTTTAGGGCCAAGTACCATTACCATTTGTCGACCTTCCATTTTCGGGAAAGATTCAACGTTAGATATTTCTGCTAAGTCCGCTTTAATACGGTTTAGTAGATCTAATCCTAGTGATTGGTGCGCCATTTCACGACCACGATAACGTAGTGTTACTTTAGCCTTGTTACCCTCTGTTAAAAAGCGAGTCAGGTTGCGTAGTTTTACCTGATAATCGCCTTCGTCAGTTCCAGGACGGAATTTGATTTCCTTCAGCTGGACCTGAACTTGCTTTTTCCGCTGTTCTTTTGCGGATTTGCTCTTTTCATAGAGAAACTTGCCATAATTCATGATGCGACAAACTGGTGGCTCTGCATTAGGGCTAATCTCAACTAAGTCAAGATTTTGCTCAAATGCCATGTTTTTCGCTTCTTCTAAAGAAACAACACCAACTGGCTTGCCTTCTGAGTCTGATAAACGCACTTCCGTTCCAGTGATCTCTTCATTCAAGCGATGTTTATTGCCCTGTTGTGGGGCTTTTCTTGCACCTTTTATAACAATTCTCCTATAAGTTCTTGTTTACGTGTGCTGATCTCTTCTTTAATTTGGCTTACAAAGTCATCGACTTTGATTTTACCTAGATCATCACCCTTACGCGTTCTAACAGCAACTTCATTTGCTTCTACTTCTTTATCACCTACGACAAGTAAGTAAGGAACACGTTTTAATGTATGCTCGCGGATTTTAAAGCCTATCTTCTCATTTCTCAAGTCCGAAATGGCTCTAATTCCTTCTTTTTTCAATTTATTTACTACTTCTGCAACAAAATCTGATTGTTTATCAGTAATATTCATCACAACGACCTGTTGCGGTGATAACCATGTTGGATAAATGCCTGCATACTCTTCGGTTAAAATACCGATAAAACGTTCTAATGAACCAAGAATTGCACGATGAATCATTACAGGTGTATGTCGTTCGTTATCTTCACCAACATAAGTTGCGTCTAATCGACCAGGCATTGAGAAGTCGAGCTGTATTGTACCACATTGCCACGCACGACCTAGACAATCATACAAAGTAAATTCAATTTTAGGTCCATAAAAAGCGCCTTCACCTGGTAAATATTCAAATTTAATACCATTTTCATCAAGTGCGTTCGCTAATGCAGCTTCAGATTTATCCCAAGTAGCGTCGTCACCAACACGTTTTTCTGGGCGAGTTGACAATTTTACAACGATATCTTCAAATCCAAATGTTTTGTAACACTCAAAAACCATATTGATACAAGCTGATACTTCTTCAAGTATCTGCTCTTCTGTACAAAATATATGTGCATCATCTTGTGTAAATCCACGTACACGCATTAAGCCGTGCAGTGAACCTGACGGCTCATTTCGGTGACAAGAGCCAAACTCAGATAAGCGCATTGGTAAGTCACGGTATGATTTTAAACCTTGGTTAAAAATTTGCACATGGCCAGGGCAGTTCATCGGTTTAATTGCGTAATCACGGTTTTCACTACAAGTACAGAACATGCCATCTTTGTATTTATCCCAGTGACCAGATTTTTCCCACAGAGAACGATCTAATATTTGTGGCGCTTTTACTTCTTGATAACCAAATGCAACCGTTTGTTCACGAATATAGTTTTCGAGTTCACGGTATATTGTCCAGCCATTAGCATGCCAAAATACCATGCCTGGTGCTTCTTCTTGCATATGGTAAAGGTCTAATTGCTTACCTATTTTACGATGGTCGCGTTTAGCGGCTTCTTCAAGACGCTTTAAGTAAGCTTTAAGTTGTTTTTTATCAGCCCAAGCTGTGCCATATATACGCTGTAGCATTTTATTGTCTGAGTCGCCACGCCAATATGCACCGGCTACCTTCATCAATTTAAAGTATTGGCTGAATTTCATTGTCGGTACGTGAGGTCCACGACACATATCGATATATTCTTCGTGATGGTAAAGACCAGGACGGTCATCAGCATCAATGCCTTCAAGAATCTCAAGCTTATAAGGCTCTTCACGATCAGCAAAAACAGCTTTTGCCTCATCAACTGATACTTTCTTCTTCACAACGGTATAATTAGTTTTAACTAACTTATTCATTAGCTTTTCAATTTTAGCTAACTCTTCATCGTTAATAGTGACATCTACATCAATATCGTAATAGAAGCCATTATCGATGGTAGGCCCGATCGCCATTTTGGCTTGAGGATAAAGCTGTTTAACAGCATGACCTAAAAGATGAGCACAAGAATGTCGTAGAATTTCTAAACCTTCATCATCTTTAGCAGTGATGATTGAAATATTTGCATCGTTTTCGATTGGGTCACAAGCGTCAACAAGTTTCCCGTCAACACGACCTGCAATGCAAGCTTTAGCAAGGCCAGGACCGATATCGGCAGCAACTTCCATAATAGAAGTTGTGTTTTCGAATTGACGTTGATTTCCGTCGGGAAGTGTAATGATTGGCATTTTATTTTATCCTCACAGTGATGCTTCAAACCAGGAAGCATTTGTATTTATTAATTAATCCATAAACTCGTGGCGCATTTTAAAGCAATCAAGTCCACTTTTAAAGGGTAATTAATCTCAGAGGATAAACATTTCTCAAAGGAGCGCTTCACTAACTTGTTAACACTCCTTAAAATTATTCGTTGTCGCTTGCTTGCTCTTTTCGAAGTACAGCGTAATCATTACCTTTGAATAAACCTTGAACAATCTCTTTGTTGCTAGCGAGATACAAACCTAACTCTTCAAGCTGCTGATCGTCTAGTGTTACTGAACTTTCACTCAGAAATTCAGCCAATTGATCTGCACTGTCAAGCATCTTGTCATATGCGTCTGCTTCTTTTTTGCTAGTAAAGGTCATTTTTTCAACACCCTTGCGTTCTACTATGTATTTAATGATGACTGCCACGGTAGCCTCTTCCTATTGGTTAATCATGTTTTTTTATACAGTAAATGTTTTTTGTGAAAAATGCAACTTTTGTTAGTATAATGAAATGTCATTCCATTTATTTTAGATCACAAACAAGAAGAAGTTTTATAATGAAAACAATCATCTGTCGACATTGTGATATGACATCCAAGATTCCCAAGATGGAAAAAGGTTATGTCGCCCGCTGTATAAGATGTAATAGCGTGATCTATAAGAATAGTTGGTGTAACCCTTCTGGTATGTTGGCCTTATGTTTAACAGCACTTATCATTACCATCCCAGCATTTAACCTTCCCTTAATCTCACTTCATCTTTTAGGGATCACTGAAGAAACAAATTTATTACAAGGGGTATTCATGATGATTGACAGCGCCCCGATCGTTTCATTTGTCGTTTTATTTTGTGCGGTTATAGCCCCAACACTTTTAATTATCAGTATTGCTATAAGTAGTGCATGCCTAAGTTTTAACTTAAAACTTCTGATATTACCGAAACTTTTTAAAATAACGCGTATATTGATCCATTGGTCGATGTTAGAAGTATATATGGTGAGCCTGATGGTAGCGATGTTCAAGTTAATGAATTATGCAGATCTATATATTGGCACTGGGTTTTATTTTTTTATTGCTCTGCTATTAATTAACACTACCGTTATCAGTAATTACAGCAATCACCAATATTGGGAAAGATATAGTCGCTTATGACAAAGGAAGCCATAGCAGGACAAACAGGCATACAACAATCTCTACAAGTATGTGCTATTTGTGGAAATTATTCAGCATTTTCAAGTGAGCAGTTGCAATGCCCAACTTGCGGTAATGATATCTACCTACGTAAGCACAAAAGTCTTCAAAAAACATGGGCGTTATTAATCACAGCGATCGTTTTCATTTTTCCTGCTAATCTTTATCCAATAACGTACCTGCTTAAAAATAACATTCTATACCCAGATACCATTTTCAGCGGTATTATCACATTAATCGAAGGTGAAATGCTGGGGATAGCAATTATTGTTTTTATCGCTTCTATACTAGTGCCTATTTTTAAAATAGTTGCCCTAATATTTATTGTCATTGCAGTTCAAAGGCGCTGGCAACTTTCAGCTCGAAAGCAATTAATTATTTTTTCATTTGTAGATTGGATCGGTCGATGGTCAATTTTGGATCTGTTTGTAATATCAATTATGGTTGCCGTTTTCGATAAAGGTAATCTGCTTTCTGTCTATCCAGGTATTGCAGCGACCTCTTTTACTATTGTTGTTATTACGACACTTTTTGCAGCTTATAGCTTTGATACCCGTTTAATTTGGGACGCCAGACAGCGTAAAACACCTATTCATCATCAACAACACTCTCAGGACTGCAATCATAATGACTGAAGCACATCTTGTATCACAAGCGCAAACAACTAAAAACGCGACAATATCTCCTATTTGGTTCTTACCCATTGTGGCTGCATTGCTTGGGTTTTGGATACTTTTTGAAAACGTAACACATGCTAATACTACCATTAAGATTCACTTTGAAAATGCAGACAGCATTATCGTTGATAAAACACGAATCCGTTATAAAGGGGTCATTGTTGGTACTGTCAAAAAAATTGAATTAGACAGTAGCAGTGGCGTCAATGTGATAGCAGAAATAGAATCACATGCAAAATTTATGTTACGTGAAAAAACACAATTTTGGTTAGTCTCTCCAAAAGCATCACTCACCTCAATTTCTGGCTTAGATACCCTTTTTTCAGGCAGCTATATTAATTTACACCCGGGTGATGGTGATAGTGCATCCAATTTTAATGCCGTGAGTGAACAACCCATCACCATTCCGGATAATGCATTGTTGGTAAACCTTAAGAGTGAAAATGCTGGCTCAATCAGTGTCGGAACCCCGCTCTTTTATAAAAAAATCCAGGTTGGTGAAGTCGTTAGAGTACGCTTAGATAAAAGCGATCAATTTGTCAATATCAAGGCGTTTATCAATAAGCAATATAGCCACTTAATTAAAGAGCAGAGTCAGTTTTGGAACATCAGTGGCCTGCGCGCTAATATATCAACATCTGGTATTGATATTCAGTTGGCTAGCATCTCGTCCCTCATTGCTGGCGGTATTACATTTAGCTCTCCTGAAAATAGCAAACGAGTCACTGGGAACACACCTTTTATCTTATTTGATAATATCGATGCTAGTAATGCTGGAATAAAAGTCGAACTTACTTTAAACAATATTACCAATCTGCCTAAGGGGGCAGGAATCATGTTTAAAGGTCATGGTATAGGTAGAATAACAGATATAACTTACTCAATAGAAAAGCAAAAGTTTATAGCGACCGCTTATATTAATCCACAGTTTAGCGACATGATGACTGAAGGCGCACAATTTTGGATAGAAAAAACAGCAATATCTTTTTCAAAAATTGAAAATATTGGCAACCTTATCAAAGGTGACTATATTGGTTTCGCGCCAGCAGTAGAGAGTGTTGATAAAAAAAGTCTCGACACATTTATAGTACAGTCTTCTCAAGCACCGATTGGTCCTATATTAGCAGTAACACTGTTAACTGATGATGCTTCTGGGTTAAATGTTGGCGATCCCATTTCATATCAAGGTATAAGCATTGGTAAGATTAACAGTATCAACTTCACAAAAAATGGTGAATTTATTGAATCAATATTGCATATCGCTCCCCCCTATCAATACCTAATTAATAAAAGCAGTCAATTTTATTTATTGAGTGGCATTAATGTAAAGGCGTCATTAAAAGGGCTAGAAATCCAATCTTCACCGCTTACCCATATGATATCTGGCGGTATTGGCTTATATAATCAGTTTGCAATAAAAAAACACAATAAACCATCGCAACTTCCTAGAAATACATATTTTCGTTTATACCCCTCTAAAGAAACGGCTAAAATTGGCAAAAATGTATTTACTAAACCGCTTAATGTGTCACTGCTGAGTGAAAACCTTCCCTCTGTTTCTAAAGGGTCACCAGTATATTACCATAAGTACCCTATCGGCGAGGTGAGTGGTTTTGCAATTGATAATTCAGGATTGATGCGAACTATCCTTTCAATAAAAGGCCAATATAAGCACCTTATTGAAAAGAATAGTGTTTTTTGGAATATCAGTGGTTTTAAAGTGAACGCAGATCTATCAGGAGTGAATATTGAAGCAGAATCACTATTATCTATTGCAAGTGGCGGCATTGCAGTAGATATTGTTCCAAAAATAAAAGGTAACAAGCACAGTAATGGTACTTATAGACTTTATGATAGCTATAAAGAAGCAACACAGCCGAGCAAACAGATCACCATCACCTTTGATGAAGGTTATGAATTACAAATTGGTACGAAGCTAAGGCTAAAGGGGTTAGTGGTTGGTAGAATCGCAGACTTACAGCTAAATAACGCCAATAAAGTAGAGGCAACGGTCAGTATCGAGCCACAGTTTGTAAAGCAAGTAACAAAAGCTGGAACCCGATTTTGGATTATTCGCAGTGAGCTCTCTCTTTCAGGGGCAAAAAATCTATCTACTATAGTATCAGGTGTCTATATAAATGTTTCCCCTGGCAAAGGGAAGCCGATTAATCACTTTACAGGGGAAGGCAACGCCCCTACTGTTGCAAACAAAAATGTTGGGTTACCCATAATTCTGCTTGCTACCAACGCAGGCTCTACAGATATATCAAGCCCGGTATACCACCGACAAATTAAGATTGGTGAAGTGATCGACAAGCAATTAAGCAGTGATGCATCTGGGGTAGAGATCACGCTTAATATATATCCGCAATATTCTCACCTCATTCGTGATAACTCAATATTTTGGCCAGCATCAGGTTTTAATTTAGATATTGGCATAACAGGTGCTAGCCTTAAATCTACTTCGTTAACATCTTTAATTAAGGGTGGGATTAACATGACCACCAGTGATCAAGAAACCTTAAAACCGGCTGCCAGTGCATTTAAACGATTTGAGTTAAAAAAAGAGTTTAATGAAAAATGGTTATCTTGGAAACTCGCAATTCCTAAGCCTTAGGTATTACATAACATTAACGTGAGATGATTACAAATCTGTAACCATCTCACATGACCATCAAGGATCATCAGTGAGCCAACCAATAGAAAATAACACATTATTGCCACAAGAATTTATCGAAAAGATGGCAACTATTCTTCCTGAATCGCTGTCATTACAAGAGTTTGTAGATAGCTGCCATCAACCATTACGTCGTTCAATTCGTGTCAATACTTTAAAAATATCAATTACCGATTTTATCAATCGAGCAGCGGAACACGGCTGGATATTATCTCCGATCCCTTGGTGTGAAACAGGTTTTTGGATCTCAATTGAAAATGAAACTTCACCACTTGGTAATAGCTTTGAACACCTAGCAGGCCTTTTCTACATTCAAGAAGCAAGTTCAATGATGCCTGTGTCTGCTTTATTTCACTACTTTCAGGCAGATGAAGATAAAACACTGTTAGATGCAGCGGCCGCTCCTGGATCTAAAACCACACAAATAGCCGCGAAGATGGACAACAAAGGATTAATCATTGCTAACGAGTTTTCATCAAGTCGTATAAAGATGCTCCATGCAAACATTCAGCGCTGTGGAATTAAAAATGTTGCTCTTACTCATTTTGATGCAAAAGTTTTCGGCACTTGGTTACCTGATAGTTTTGATGCAATACTCCTTGATTCCCCCTGCTCTGGTGAAGGAACTATTCGTAAAGACAAACTAGCGATGAAAAATTGGAGTCAAATAGCCATCGAAGATATTGCTTCAATGCAACAAGGATTGATTGAAAGTGCTTTTCAAGCATTAAAAGTTGACGGAGTGTTAATCTACTCAACATGTACATTAAGCCTTGAAGAAAACCAAAATATTTGTACACATTTACAAACAAAATACCCTGATAGTGTTGAGTTCTTAAGTTTAGGTTCACTTTATGAAGGAGCAGAAAAAGTAATAACTGCAGAGGGTTTTCTTCATATTTGGCCACAGGTTTATGATAGTGAAGGGTTCTTTGTTGCAGCGATTCGTAAGATAGCAAAGGTAGAAGTCAGCCATGCTAAGAAGCGACTTGGTAAAATTCCTTTTATCAGGCCAACTCGACAAAAAGAAGCTCAGTTATACAGCTATTTTTCGAAACAGTTTGGCATTGAAAATATAGATGGCATGTTATATCAACGCGATAAAGAGTTTTGGTTGTTTCCAGATAATATCAAACCATTTATCAATGAAATTCGATTTTCTCGTTTAGGTATTAAGATTGCCGAAGAGTTCGGTAATCTTCGTAAAGTCGGATTTAAAACACAACATGAATTTGTGACTACATTCGGGCAGTTAGCAACTAAAAACATCATAGAATTAACTGCACAACAAGCTCAAAGCTTTTATCAAGGCGTCGATATTCGTGACATTAATACATCAAAAGCAACTGGAGAGGCGTTAGCGAGTTATCGCGGGGTGATAATTGGGTTAGGTAAAGGGCTCAATAACCGTTTTAAAAACAACTTACCAAGGGAACTAATTCGAGATAATAATCTATTTGAACAGTAAGTTGATCACCTTATATAGCTTTTTCAGCGAACTATATAAGGTGCCTTAGTTGTTAATAAGCATTTTTATTAACAAAGCCTTTAAATATTGTTAAAAATATAATTCTAAGATCTAATAAAATTGACCAGTTTCTAATATACTCTAAATCAAATTCTATACGTTTTTCCATTTTATCTAGCGTATCTGTTTCACCACGCCAGCCATTAATTTGTGCCCAACCTGTAATCCCTGGTTTTACTTTATGGCGTAACATATAAAAATCAACCTGGCTCCTATACTGCTCATTATGCGCAACAGCATGAGGACGAGGGCCCACGATTGACATTTGCCCCTGTAACACATTTATAAATTGAGGTAATTCATCGAGAGAAGTACGGCGTAACATTGCCCCTAATTTAGTAATTCGCGCATCACCTTTCGTAGCCTGTTTTACAACATCACCATTATCAGCAACAGTCATTGAGCGAAATTTCCATACATTAATAGCTTTGCCATCTAAACCATAACGTTTTTGTTTGAAAAAGACAGGCCCTGATGAATCAAGCTTTATTAGCATTGCAATAATGAGCATCGGGATAGCAATCCCACAAAGAATCATGATTGAGCCAATGATGTCTTCTAAGCGTTTAGCCATTGAAGTAAAAAGATTCAAAGGCGATTCATAAACACTAATAGTCTGTATATTGCCAACATAGGAGGTGCGAGCGTGTAATAAATTTCCGATGAAATTATCAGGTACCAAATGCACATCAACTGTTGTATCACCTAATGAACGCAAGATAGATTCAATACGTTTTTGCGCATCAAGGGGCAATGCAATATAAACCGCATTGAAACGACCTGAGCGTGCTTGTTCAACTCCATGATTTACATCGCCTTGTAATTTATCATTGAACTGATTAGGTAGACGCTCTGCATCTCGATCATCAAAAAATGCACTCAAAGTAAAACCCGCTTCAGGTGAGTTTTGAAACTGATTTGCTAACTCGACGCCTGAATGAGTCAATCCAAAAATAGCCACTTTACGTGAATTAAATCCCATTCGACGACGTTTGAATAAATACACTCTAACCGCTAAACGCCAGCTAATTAAAGAAAAACAAGTAAGGACGAACCAAAAACCAATTACTAGCCTTGATATTTCTACACTGGTCTTACTAAAAAAGAGGAAGGTAGTCACAGCAAACACTGCTACAACCCAACTTGCAAAGGTATAAAGAGGAAGGCGTAATGCATTACTAGTACGCCATGAACGATATAATTGAATACTTTCTGCTACGACGAAAAATGCGATCGTTGCAATTAAGCCAATCATTACATAGGTGTCACTAAGTTGTATGGAATATGATTTAATACAAATTAAAAGAATAATTTGAATTATTGAAAAATCGACCACCCGATAAACGGCTGAAAATTGATTAATGTTATCTTTTACGTAACTAAGTTGAACCATGAAATCCCTTCGAAAACGCGATGTTAATCGCCACACAAAAAAGTGTGATGAGCTTACCAAAACACAGCGCATTTGACAATAAATTCACAATGTTAATAGTTAAATAACGTTTATCTGATTAGCGATTTATATTTATTTGAATCCGCTGGAATGAGTTTGAAATTCGATTAAGCAAAGATGACAGTATAGATAAACTTATCTTTTATATGCCCAATCGAATATCAAATTTTAAATAAAACTTTACCGTTAATAAAGCTTATTGCTTACGCCAAGTCGTACCATTAGGCCCATCTTCTAAAATAATATTAAGCGCAGCCAGCTTATCACGGGCATCATCAGCACTTGGCCAATCTTTATTGACCCGGGCATCATTACGTTGCTTAATTAATGCTTCAATAACTGCAACTTCATCTTTAGATTCATTGCCCTGCATGAATTGTTCAGGGTCTTGGAATAATAAGCCAAGTACATTTGCAAATGATACCAGCTGAAATGCAATAGATTTGGCTTGTTCAATATCATTCGTTTTAAGTCTATTTAACTCTTTAGTTAACTCAAATATGACAGCCAATGCCTCTGGTGTGTTGAAGTCATCATCCATTGCATTAATGAATTTCTTGTAATAAGGGCACTCTTTATTAACCATTCCGTTGGTATAATCAACATCACGAATAGCCGTATATAAACGTTCTAAACTCGCACGCGCTTGTTTCAAGTTATCTTCTGAATAATTTAATTGGCTACGATAATGGCCCGAAATTAAAAAATAACGAACTGTTTCACTATCGTATACATCTAATACGTCTTTAATAGTAAAAAAATTGTTCAGCGATTTGGACATTTTCACTTTATCAATTTGTACCATACCGGAATGCATCCAAGTATTAACATACTTACCATGATGTGCACAGCAAGACTGAGCTATTTCGTTTTCATGATGTGGGAAAGCAAGATCAGAGCCACCACCATGAATATCAAAAACCTCACCTAGGTGCTTATTATTCATTGCAGAACATTCAATATGCCAACCTGGTCGGCCGTTACCCCATGGAGATTTCCAGAATGGTTCATCAGGCTTGGCCATTTTCCAGAGAACAAAATCAAGTGGATTGTTTTTACTTTCTTTTTCATCAATGTCAACGCGAGAGCCTGCCTGTAACATCTGTAAATTCTGCCCACTAAGCTTGCCGTAATCTTCATAACTTGCCACCGAAAACAGAACATCACCATTTTCAGCAACATAAGCATGTTTTTTGCTAATGAGAGTATCAATCATGGCGATAACTTCAGGCATGTGATCCGTTACTCGTGGCTCAATGTCTGGACGCAACATATTTAATGCATCAAAATCTTGATGCATTGCTTGTGTAAAACGTGTCGTTAATTGATCACAGGTTTCACCATTTTCATTAGCCCGTTTTATAATTTTATCATCTACATCTGTAATATTACGAATAAAGGTAAGATCATAGCCACTAAAACGTAAGTAACGTGCGACAGTATCGAATGCCACAAACGTACGTCCATGACCAATGTGACAATAGTCATAAATGGTAACACCACACACATACATGCCAACTTTACCAGCGATAAGGGGTTTAAATTGCTCTTTTTGTTTTGTTAGTGTGTTGTATATCTTTAACATTAGCTTTCCATCTATGCGAAATAAAAGGATATTCTAACCTGCTCTGCTAACAAATTCACCCTTTGTATTTATTGAATTAATGAGATCGGTTATGATGGCTTTTTTAAAACAAATAGGATCTGATAATGATTACTTTACATACAAACTTTGGCGATATTAAGCTTGAACTTAATGAAGAAAAAGCACCTAAAACGGTTGCAAACTTTATTAAATACGCAGAATCAGGTCATTACGACAACACTATTTTTCACCGAGTAATTGATGGGTTTATGATCCAAGGCGGTGGGTTCGAGCCTGGTATGGAAGAAAAAAGCACCAATAAGCCAGTGAAAAATGAAGCTAATAATGGCTTATCTAACAAGAAATATTCTGTTGCAATGGCCCGTACAATGGAACCACATTCAGCTTCTGCACAGTTTTTTATTAACGTAAATGATAACAAGTTTTTAGATTTTAAATCAGAAACAACAGATGGTTGGGGTTATTGTGTTTTTGCTGAAGTTGTTGATGGTTTTGTTGTGGTCGATAAAATTAAAGATGTAGCCACTGGTAATTTTGGCTTTGTTCACCAAGATGTACCACTTGAAGATGTTCTTATTACTAATGTAACAGTGGGTTAATAATGTCAACTCTCTTCATCGCCGATCTTCACCTTAGCGAGCAACACCCTAAAATAACTGAAACATTTTTTTCTTTTTTAGATTCGCATACGACAAATATCGATGCATTATATATTTTAGGGGATCTTTTTGAGGTTTGGATAGGCGATGATGAGCATACCCCGTTAATGGATTTAGTTGCAGATAAATTATCGCAATATTCTAAACAGCATCACATCCCAATATATTATATTCATGGTAACCGTGATTTTATGATTGGTAAAAAGTATGCAAATCAATCATCGATGCAATTATTACCCGAGCACTACGTGGTAACGCTTTATGGGCAAAAAGTATTATTAATGCATGGTGATACGCTTTGTTTAGCCGACAAAAATTATCAGAAGATGCGAAAAGTTATCCACAACCCGATTTTACAAACGATTTTTAATCTACTGCCATTACATTTTAGAAAAAAAATTGGCTGGAAGATAAGAACAGCAAGCCAATCTAAAAAAGTACACAAAAAAAATAATATCATGGGTGTAACCCAAGACGAAGTTGAACGGTTGCTACTATTTCATCGCTGTCATACTTTGATCCATGGACATACACACCAAGTTGCGGAACATCAATTTAAAATTAGTGGGGAGAGTTTTAAGCGCTATGATGTAGGTGATTGGTTCCACAACTATAGTTACCTTGAAGTTACTGAACAATCCTGTCAATTACATATTAGTAAGGTTGATTAACCAGCTCATAATTTATGCTTTAACACTTTTCCTAGGTTATTTTTAGGTAAAGTTTCTACAATTTCAATCTGTTTAGGGCATTTGTAAGCTGTCAAATACTGTTTACAATGCTGAATAATTTTTTCAAATGTTAAGTCTGGATTATTTAAGACGACAAAAAGTTTAACTCGCTCACCGCTATATCGATCATTCACACCAACAACAGCACATTCCGTTACTCCAGATAATTGATTAACAACAGTCTCGACTTCATTGGGATACACATTAAACCCGGAGACAATGATCAATTCTTTTTTTCTATCAACAAGATTTAAAAAACCCTCATCGTCGAAAAAACCAATATCACCAGTACTAAACCAGCCATTTTTTAATACCTCGTTAGTTTCTGTTATATTATTCCAGTAACCGCGCATCACCTGTGGACCTTTGACTTCAATTTCTCCTTTTTTTTGTAGACTATCGACAAGCGTATTGTCAGTTTTCCTCAATCTTAATTGAGTGCCAACCATCGGGATACCCACACTGCGACTAAAGTAATTCATACAAGGTAGTGAAACACTGATCATCGGGGAGCATTCAGTCATGCCATACCCAGCAATAATGTAATTTCCGGTCACTTTATGCCAATGGTTTGCAACAGTAGCTTGAGTTGACATTCCGCCTGAGAGCGTAATTTTTAACTGGCTGAAATCAATTTTATGAAACTTTGAATCTGATAGTAACGTTTCAAAAAGAGTGTTTAGTCCAGTAAAATAATTAAATTGATAGTTTTTCAATTCATTAATGAAGCTACCAGTGTCTTTTGGGTTGGAAATTAATAAGTTGCAGCCCCCTTTCTTTAAAAAATACAAACAGTTAACCGTTAATGCATAGGCGTGAAACAGCGGTAAGGCTGTGACAATTAAGTTTTCTTTACAATTAAAAGAAGGGCCAAAAAAAAGGTCAGCTTGCTGTAAACTTTTAATAATATTTTGGTGGGATAAGATCGCCCCCTTCGATAGTCCTGTTGTGCCACCAGTATATTGAATAAAAGCGATATCATCTCCTTTTAATGCAGGACATTGATAGCAGTTTAACTTCCCTAGCGAAAGTGCTGTTAAATAAGAGTTGGCTTTAGGCAAAGAATAAGGAAGGATTTTTCTTTTTAAATACTTCATAGCGAAATTTAAAAAATTACGTTTATAAAATGGTAATTCATCAGCAACTTGGGTGATTACAACATGCTTAATAGGTAGCTCTTCAATAACTTCAGACAGTGTATGTGCAACATTTTCAATGATGAAGATTACTTCTGCACCTGCATCCTTGACTTGGTGCTTTAACTCCCTCGCTGTATACAATGGGTTCACGTTAACGACTATCATTCCAGCCCTTAAAATACCCAATAAAACGATAGGGTATTGCAAAATATTAGGCATCATAATGGCAACACGAGTCCCTTTCTTATATTTAAGAGACTGTTGCAGATAGCATGCAATGTTGCGGGATCGTTGCTCTAATGCTCTAAAAGTTAGCGTTGTTCCCATGTTTATAAATGCGGGCTTTTCTGAGAATTGTTTAAAGCTCAATTCAAATAATTCATTAAGCGAGTTCAGTGTAGAGTCGAGTTGATTGCTTGAAATATCTTTTGGCAAGTGTTTAAACCAAGGTGCAAACATATTGATCACCACAAAAAAAAGATAAAAAAAGACCGACTATAAAGCCGGTCAGTAAAACTTACTGGTAGTTACATTTTTGAATAATCTAATGTAATCGCAGCAGCTTCTAGTAAAAAAGCATCAATAGGCTCAAAGTCATCCGGAATATCATCTAATGATTTTACCTTTTCTAAACCACCACGCTGTAACCTTTCGTTTACTCTGACAAGAGCACGTTGTTCTTTTTCTTCGCGTTGTTTAATACGCTCACTTTCCATCAGTGTAATTGAAGTTTGATCTTTTTCTTCTTGATACTCTTTAATATCGTTATATAAGTAGCTAAATTCTACTTCATTCTTAATACGTTCATCATGAATCTGAGTCAGTTTAGCGATATTTGATTTAAGATCTTCTAGTTTTTCATAGTTTGCAGATTTTATATTATCCCATGGTAGTGCATTCTTTTCGAGACTTTCACCTGTGTCTTTATGATCAACAGCAGATGGAAAAAGTATGTCAGGAATAACACCTTTATGCTGTGTACTGCCACCATCTATTCGATAAAACTTTGCAATGGTATATTGAACAGATCCGATTACATCGGCATCTTCATCGTAAAATCGTGAAATACGTCGATGCTGTTGAACGGTACCTTTTCCAAATGTTTGTTCTCCGATAATAATCGCGCGTCCATAGTCCTGCAATGCAGCGGCAAAAATTTCGGAAGCAGAAGCACTATACCTATTAACAAGTACTGTCAGTGGGCCATCATAACTGACCGTTTCGTTTACATCACCTTGGACTTCAATTTTATTACGACTATCACGAACTTGTACCACTGGTCCTTCGCTAATAAATAAACCTGTAGACAAAGTGGCTTCCGAAAGTGAGCCTCCTCCATTGTTACGAAGATCAATGATAACGCCTTCAACTTTTTGCTCTTTAAGCTCAGTAAGTGCTTTATCGATATCTTCACTCAATTTGACATAAAAACTTGGAATAGTGATCACGCCAATTTTTTTCCCGTTAATCTCTTCAACCGATGACTTAGCTTCACGATCTTCAAGATGTATTTTTTCCCGCACAATTTCTATCACGCGGTTTTTATCCCCAGCCTTACCAGACTGTATTTGTAATTGTACTTTTGTGCCTTTTGGACCTTTGATCAAATCAACAATATCATCAAGACGCCATCCAATTATATCGACAATTTTTTCGCCATCTTGGCCAACACCGATTATTTTATCGTCTTTTGCGATAAGCTTAGAACGATCAGCGGGCCCGCCAGGTACAAGGCTTCGTACTACAGTATAGTCATCCTCTAATTGTAAAACGGCACCGATACCTTCTAAGGATAGATTCATATCTTGCTTAAATCGCTCGGCATTACGTGGTGAAAGATAACTAGTGTGGGGTTCAACGGTATGTGAGTATGCATTCATGAATGCTTGGAAGACATCTTCACTTTCAGTTTGAGTCAACTGCTTAATTGCACTTTTATAGCGCTTGCTCAAACGCTCTTTAATAGCAGGCCAATCTTTATCTGTTAGTTTTAATGATAATGCGTCAGATTTAACTTTACGTTGCCAAATTTGGTCTAACTCTTCTGATGTTTTAGCCCAATCCGCATCACTACGGTCAAACTGATAACTCTCATCAACATCAAACTTCATCTCTTTATTTAATAAAGAAAGTGCATAAGAGTAACGTTCATATCGACGCGTTAAGTTAAGTTGATAAATTATATATGCAGGATCAACGTTACCTGACTTTAAACTATCATCTAAAGCAAACTGATGAACTTTTAGCTCATCAATGTCACTCTGTAAAAATAGTTGTTTATTATAGTCGAGTTGCTCGATATAACGCTCAAATATTTTTTGTGAGAGCCCATCATCAAGGGGAATAAATTTATAATGAGAGCGACTGTATAAGTCACTCACTCTTTTCACCACTTTGGCATGTTGTTCTTGTTGTGCGAGTTGCGGGATATCTTTGACATCATAATTTGCTGATGTGGCAAAAACAAAGCCAGCACACAACGTACCGACAATAAATAACGAGTGACGAAAAAATTTATTCATTAAAATACCTTTTATACGATTAAATGCTTGGCTTTAACTTTAACAGTCATGCCTGAGTTCAATTGAACTTGAACATCATCTTTCATGATTTCAACAACAACACCTGATACTGGCGCTTTGCCTAATAAAACTTTGACACCTTGATTTAATGAGAGTTCAGAGTGTGTCGCTTCTTTATACTTACTAAGATCTTCTACTATCTCTTTTTTTGGCGCAGGCTTCTTATTACGGCTAGGCACATTCACCTTTTTAGGTGCGCGTTTAGCTTTTTCTTCGTTGTTTGTTGTATTGCTTTCTTTTTTCTTATTTGCAAACGCTTTTTCTTTACTTTCTTTAAGCGTTTTTAATGCATGCTCAGCATGCTCAGCAGACACCTCATCACCTTCAACACCTTCTAGATCAACACGTTTTACTGATTGCTTAATGCAATGTAGGTATCTCCAACTTAAAGTGTACTGGCGTAGTGCACCACGTAATTGTGTTTTACTAACACGAGGCTCTTCCGATAAACGAGTTGCAAGCTCTTGAAACAAACCAATTTTTAATGGTTTAGCGTCCACGCTTCCCGCAGTGAAACATAGTGGAAACTGCTCAGTTAAAAAAGCAATAATCTGTTTGTTGTTGGTAAATTTTTCTGTGTTTTCCATGTAAAACCTAAATGATTGATGCCAATGTATTGACGAAAAAGTAATTTTTTAAAATCGAAATATTGCCACATTATAGTGATGCGCGGGAGAAATGTGAAACTTAATTTAACTTTCCCTGATTTTTTAACTAGTTAAACTATAAGCTACTAAAATAAAACCTATTAATTTTACAATTTAATGAAAATAAGACTGCCCTTTCTCTTTGATTTAAAAAAGCGTAAACTTTACGCCTTTAAAGACTCCCTGTTTACTACCCTGATATAAAATCAGATAGAGAAAATTATGAAACCAGAACTACTTTCCCCCGCAGGCACACTTAAAAATATGAGATATGCTTTTGCATACGGTGCTGATGCTGTTTATGCAGGTCAACCTCGCTATTCGCTTCGTGTTCGTAATAATGAATTTAATTTAGAAAAATTGAAAATTGGTATTGATGAAGCACATGCTCAGGGAAAGCAACTTTTCGTGGTGTGTAATATTCAACCCCATAATTCAAAATTAAAAACATTTATAAGGGATATGAAACCAGTCATTGATCTTCAACCAGATGCTTTAATCATGTCTGATCCCGGCTTAATAATGATGGTACGTGAAGCATTTCCAGAAATGACAATTCACTTAAGTGTACAAGCAAATGCTGTAAATTGGGCAAGTGTTAAATTTTGGGAGTCTCAAGGTATTAAACGAGTCATTCTTTCAAGAGAATTATCTCTCGATGAAATAGAAGATATTCGTCAGCACTGCCCAGACATTGAAATCGAAGTGTTTGTTCATGGTGCGCTTTGCATGGCTTATTCTGGTCGTTGCTTATTATCTGGCTATATTAATAAACGCGATCCCAACCAGGGTACCTGCACCAATTCTTGTCGCTGGAAGTATGATGCTCATGAAGCGACTGAAAATGAAACTGGTGATATAGTCGCGATACATAAACCAGAGCCAACTTTAGGCACGGGGCAAACCACAGATCAAATATTTCTTCTCCAAGAAGAAGGCCGACCGAATGAATATATGCCTGCTTTTGAAGATGAGCATGGCACATACATCATGAACTCTAAAGACTTGCGTGCGATTCAGCATGTTGAACGTCTACTTAGTATCGGTGTTAACTCATTTAAAATTGAAGGACGCACTAAAAGTTTCTATTACTGTGCACGCACAGCACAAGTTTATCGTAAAGCGATGGATGATGCGATTGCAGGTCGCCCTTTTGACCCAAGCTTGATGGGGACCCTTGAAAATCTTGCACACAGGGGTTACACAGAAGGTTTTCTCAGTCGCCATACACATGATCAATACCAAAATTATGATTACGGATATTCGATCAGTGAAAGCCAACAGTTTGTCGGAGAAATGACCGGACGAAATGAAAATGGTTTAGCAGAAGTTGCCGTTAAAAATAAATTTTTGGTCGGTGATGCACTCGAGTTAATGACGCCTCAAGGTAACATCAACTTTAAACTTGAAGAGCTCCAAAATCGCAAAGGTGAACTCGTTGATGTCGCGCCAGGCTCTGGTCATGTCTTATACATGCCAATCCCAAAAGAGATTGATTTAAACCATGGTTTATTAATGCGCAACTTAAACACTGGGTCTGATACACGTAACCCACACAAGTCTTAATATGGCACTTTTAATTAAAGATAATTGCATCAACTGTGACATGTGTGATCCGGAGTGTCCAAATGAAGCCATTTCGTTTGGGGCAGAGATTTATGAGATTGACCCAACACGATGCACTGAATGTGTTGGGCATTATGAAAAGCCTACTTGCATGGCAGTTTGTCCAATCAATAACTGTATTATTGTTGATCCTAACAATGTTGAAAGCGAAACACAGTTGTTAGATAAATTTGCACAACTCTACACTTAAGAAGTGAGATGCAAAAAGCCAAGTTCTTAAAGGGATCCATTTTTAAACATGTGATCACTATGTCTACTACTAATGCCATTGGTTTGCTCGCCATTTTCATGGTTGATTTAGTAGACATCTATTTTATTAGTTTGTTGGAAAATAATGATTATACTGCTGCAGTTGGTTACGCGAGCGCTATTATTTTTATTACCACGGCACTGAGTATTGGATTAACCATCGCGAATAGTGCTTTAGTTGCCAAGTTAATTGCACAACAAAAACAAGCAGATGCTAAGCGCTATGTCTCCCATCTTACTCTGTTTGCCACCCTCTTTACCTCTTTGATTGCATTTTTTATCTGGTATTTTGCACCTTTATTATTGTCAGCACTAGGAGCGCAGGGCGAAACACTAACTCAAGCTACATCATACGTACGTATTGTTATATTTGGCGCTCCAATCCTTGCTATTACCATGCAAATGAATGCAACTCTTCGTAGCCTAGCGGATGCAAAACACGCGATGTATGCGACAGTTTCAGGCGCAATAATCAATGCATTATTAGATCCTGTTTTTATTTTTGTATTTGCGATGGATCTTCAAGGTGCAGCGTATGCTTCATTAATAGCACGAATAAGTGCTTTATTTATTGCTTTATTTTATGTCATTAACAAGCACCAAATGCTAATTAAACTCAACTATGCAAAATTAATTACTGACTTTAAAAAAATATCACAGATCGCTGTACCGGCGATGTTTACCCAACTTGCAACCCCTTTTGGTAATTTATATGTTACCTATGAAATAGCTAAATATGGTACCGCGTATATTGCTGCCTGGGCTATCATCGGAAGAATAATCCCCGTTGTTTTTTGCGTAATGTTTGCCGTTTCGGGGGCAATCGGCCCTATTATTAGTCAAAACTTCGGCGTTTTGAATTTTTCGCGTTTACAACAAACCTTCACTGAGTCGTTGAAGTTTACTACCGGATACTGTTTAGTGGTCGCACTTGCTTTATCTTTTGGCCAAGAAAAGATCGTGACAATATTTAATGCAGAACACGAGACAGCGATGTTAATTAGAATATTTTGTCAGCATATTGCAGTTACATTTATATTTACAGGGATCACTTTTATTGCAATGGCATTCTTGAACAATTTAGGCTACCCCAAATATGCTACCTTGTTAAATATCGGAAAGATGACGCTGGGCACCATCCCTTTTGTGACAATTGGTGCTTTTTTGTTTGGTGGAGTAGGTATACTTTATGGGCAAGCATTAGGCAGTATTGTTTTTGGTTTTATTGCCCTTTTTCTAACTCGACATTTAATGTTTACGATACAAATGAAACATAAACGAAAAAAAAATGATCAACCTTCAAGTTCTTGATCAACTTCATTAATTGTTTAATCAATTATTGTTCTAATAAACAAATACATTAACGGAATGCCTGATCTATCATGCGATTTTTACCAATATATTTTAGCCTAGCGTTTTTATCTGCTTGTTATGAGGCTGAAACTACTCAGACTGATAGTTTACTTTATTGTTTAGACAAAGCTCCAGATTCCTTTAATCCTCAAATTAGTCATGATGTCGCAACACTTGATGCCACCACCAATCAATTGTTTAACCGCTTAGTAAAAATAGATCCTATCAGCCAACGTTTCATTCCTGATATTGCACATGAATGGCAAATAAACAATGATAAAACGAAATATACTTTTTTCTTACGTAAAGATGTAAATTTCCATCAAAATGAACGTTTTACTCCAAGCCGAAAATTGAATGCAAACGATGTCATTTTTAGCTTTAAACGCATGCTTTCCGATAACCATCCCTATCACGCGATTAATATTAATGCTGATACTGAGACTTACCTTTATAACCACCCATTTTCTAATTTGGTGACAAAAATAGTAAAGGTAGATAATTACACCATTCAGTTTAACCTTAATAAACCCGATGCATCATTACTTGCCAATTTAGCTGCCCATTATGCAGTTATTCACTCACAAGAGTATGCCTTAAAACTTTTGCAGTCCGGACACCCTGAAGAGATTGATTACTTCCCTATTGGTACTGGACCATTCCAATTAAAGACCAACAGTACCAATAGAGTCATTCGCTATGAAGCGCACCACAACCCATGGCAAAAACCAGTTTCTATTAAGAATTTAATTTATGACATCACCCCAAATGCGACTAAAAGATATGCAAAGTTATTATCGGGAGAATGCGATATCATCACCAATCCCGCATCTAGCCAAGTTACACAAATTAGTAGAAATTCAAGTGTATCGTTAAGTAGTCATCCAACAGGTAATGTTGCATTATTAGCCTTTAACAGCAAAGCAAAAGATTTGAATAGTGCTGAAATTCGACAAGCGATAAGTCATGCAATTGATCAGAAGACGATTATAGATGCTGTTTTTTTTGAGACCGCTGAGGCTAGCGATCACCTTTTACCCAACCAGTCATGGGCCTATAACCCACGTACCGAAAAAGTACGTTTTTCACCAGAGGAAAGTATTCAAGAATTACAAAAAAATGAATTTGATTTTTCTCGTACATTGCGAATTTTAGCGCCGATTAAAAACTCTATTTTTAATCCTAATTTTTATAAAACTGCAGAACTTATACAGTCCAATCTAACCGATGTTGGTGTTAGCAGTGTTATAGTACAGTTAAGACAGGCAGAGTTACAGGCAGCACTACTCAGTGGTGATTATGATCTATTTTTAACTGGAATCAGTCCTTATATCAAAGATCCTGATAACCTTTTTAGACCATTATTGAGTTGTAACGCAAACCCTTTAGAGGGGAATACTAGTCAGTGGTGTGATGACAACATTCAATCATTACTTGACGATACCTTATTAGAGACCAACTTTATCCAACGTGTAAAAAACTATTATCAACTACAAGAACAAATTCAATCGCAACGAATATACCTTCCCATCGCGCACTTATTACGTTTTGATGTATTTAATCAAAATATTAGTGGCTTACAAATAGATCCGCTTACAGGTATTAATTTCGATAAAGTACAAAAAACACCTCCTATTCACCAGGTAATGGCGCAATAACATGTTTAACTATTTTATACGACGCTTATACCTGCTTGCGATTACTGCTTTTATACTTAGTATACTTGCTTTTTTGATTGAGCATTGGACGGTACATAACCACACTGATCTAAATATTTTCACACACTATTTTGATTATGTAATCGCTCTATTAAATGGTGACTTTGGGCTTTCGTCAGTGGATCAAAAACCGATCATTTCAACAGGGCTTGTTGCTTTCGCATCAACATTAGAGCTGTGCTTTTTCGCATTTCTTTTTTCCAGTATTGTTGGTATTCCATTAGGTATTTTTGCTGGCTTAGATCGTAATCAAGGGTTAGATTACACAATAATGAGCGTTGCCTTAATCGGTCTTGCATTACCTGTTTTTTGGGTTGCAATCATCTTTACTATTTTACCAAATTTATTGGGTTGGGTTATGCCGATAGATGGCAATATAAGCCCAATCTTTGAAGTGCCTGTTATCACTGGTTTTCTATTTTTTGATAGCCTGCTAGTTTCTGATAAATACGATCTTGATGCATTTTATAATCACCTAGTCCATATTATTTTACCGTCTTCTGTTTTGGCCATCTTTCTACTGTCAGAAATTATTAGATTGACACGCCATGCAATTACGATGGTGATGAAAAGTAATTATATTAAAGCCGCTCATACAAAAGGGTTAAGACGACGACAAATCGTTTTTCGCCATGTATTAAAAAATGCATTACCGCCAATCATTCATCAACTTCGATTGCAAATTAGTACCATCATTTCTTTTGCTATGGCGATTGAAATTGTATTTGCTTATCAAGGAGCGGGAATGTGGTTATTCGCAAGTATTCAACAAGGGGATTATATCGCCTTGTCAACCGCCCTGCTTATCATCTCTGGTTTTATTCTCATCTCCAGCATTCTTGTCGATCTGCTGTTAGTGATCATCTCTCCTACGAAACGGAAAACTTTATATGCTGATCAATAATGAATTTAACGAACAAAAGATTCAGTCTCCATTGCAATATATTTGGGCTATTTTTAAAGGCAAAAACATTGCTGTAATCTCGATGTGGGCAGTTATTTTATTAGTTCTCATAACTCTTTTTTGTAACTATATCATTCCTTATCCACCGACATTACAGCACCCAGAAATGTTACTTCTTCCCCCATATTGGGCTGATGGCGCTAATCCGGCACACCTATTAGGGACCGATGATCTAGGAAGAGATACTTTTTCTCGTTTATTAAAAGGCCTTCAATTAACATTAGGTGGCGCACTAACGATTACTATTATTATTTCCATGTTAGGGCTGATGGTCGGGGCAACAGCCGCATTAACTAAAGGGGTAAAAGCCAGTGTTATGCATCACCTCCTCGATGCGCTATTAACCATACCAACGTTACTCACTGCACTGATCTTAATTGTCTTATTTGGTATGAGCTATGAGAATAGTTTACTTGCTGTGCTGTTATCACTATTGCCACAATTTATTCGTGGCATTTATATCTGTATTGAAAATGAACTTAATAAACAACACGTCATTGCACTTCGCTTAGATGGAGCAACTAACCTACGGTTACTTCGATTTGGTATTTTCCCTAATATCATAGAGCCACTTGTTACCCTCGTAAACCGTGTATTTACCATGGCTGTGCTTGAAATTACTACCCTCGGTTTCTTAGGCTTTGGTGCAAACCTTGAAGAGTTAGAGTTAGGTGCACTGATAGCTAAAAGCTTAGATCTCGTTTATCTATCCCCCTATTTAGTTCTTTTTCCAGGCATCGCCATTTTTTTAATCATCATCATATTCAACATTTTTTCAGAAGGTGTTCGTCATGCCGTTATTGAAGGAGAAGAATAATGGCGTTACTTGATGTCAGAAACTTGAGCATCGATATTATTACTGCTCAGGGAAAAATACGTGTTATTGACAAAGCGAACCTCAACATCGTTGATGGCTCAATTCACGGCTTGGTTGGAGAATCAGGATCTGGTAAAAGCCTAATTGCCAAAGCAATATTAGGACTTCATAACGAAAATTGGATTGTGACTGCAGATAGGATGTATTTAGGTAATATCGATTTAAACAAACTGTCATCGCAAGAGCGACGTAAGATAATGGGTAAGGAAATTGCGATTATATTCCAAAACCCACGTTCATATTTAGATCCTAGCAAGAAAATATTTGATCAAATGCGTGAAGTGTTACCTGACAATATTGCTAAACCGCATATCTTTAAAAAGATAGCTACAAAATCTGCACACCGACAACTTATAAAAGAACTATTACACAAAGTCGGGATCCAAAATGATAAGAGTGTAATCAGCAGTTACCCTCACGATTTATCTGAAGGCATATGTCAAAAGGTAATGATTGCAATGGCAATCGCCAACAACCCTCGCCTTTTGATTGCCGATGAACCAACAACGTCAATGGAAGCGGTGACACAGGCACAGATATTTAGGCTCTTGTATAAATTAAATCAATTACACAACACGACTATCCTATTGTTAAGTAATAACTTTGGAAGTATTAGTAACTTATCTGATTACATCTCGCTTATTTATTGTGGGCAAACTGTTGAGTCAGGAAGCTATAAACAGATCACCACACAACCTATGCATCCTTACACACAGGCGATGATCAAAACGATTTTGTCTTTTGATGAAAATATTGGCCACAAGACACAACTTTATACTTTACCAGGTAGTATTCCTCCAGCGAATCAATTGCCTATCGGTTGTCGGCTTGGCCCTAGGTGTCCTAAAGCACAAAGAGTCTGTGTGACTAACCCAGATGCAGTGAATTATAAAGGACATATTATTCGTTGCCATTTTCCTACCTTGGAACATTAATTAATGCAAAATTTACTCAATATTACTAACCTAGCAAAAGAGTACCGACGCAGTAATGGCTTGTTTCGTTCACAACTGCAAGATGCTTATCGTAATATCAATTTTTCATTAGATAAGGGTAAGACTTTGTCAATCATCGGAGAAAGTGGATCAGGGAAAAGTACATTAGTACAAACAATTGCCGGACTGAGAACACAAACTCATGGTGAAATATACTTGCATGGCAAAGCATTAAGTAATGTCAGCTTACAGGAGAGATGTAAATCAATTCGTATGTTATTCCATGCACCAAGTAATTCACTTAACCCAAAAGCAACGATTGGTCGCATACTAACAGCACCTTTAGAACTAAATAGTAACTTCACAGCAATAGAACGGGAAGTTCAAATAAAAAAAACCTTAAATTTAGTTGGACTGTTACCTGATTATCTCGCTTTTTACCCGAACATGCTCTCTAGTGTTCAGCAACACCAAGTCGCACTAGCACGAGCGATGATACTTGAACCAGACATCATTATCGCAGATGAAATATTGGCGGGCTTAGATATTTCTTTGCGTTTTAAGCTCGTTAACCTATTGTTAAACATACAGGAAGAAAAGCAAGTTAGTTATATTATGGTTGCTCACAATATGAGTTTAGTAAGGCATGTTAGTGATAACCTTATTGTTATGCATCAGGGTAATATCGTTGAAAATGATACAACTGAGAATGTATATAATTCACCGAAGTCAAATAAAACAAAACACCTGTTACAAAGTCACCAACCAGACTATAGGAAATAAAGCTAGCATAGCGTATACTTTATCTTTTAAATAAAAATAACAAACATTTAGCACAAAAACATATTTATTATTTTCGCTTTAGATAGAAGCAATGACAGAAAAACATCAAATCACGGAGTAGATTTTAGATGAATGAATATAAAAAAAGCCTATGGCTTAGCAACATAATTGTGTTGTTATTTGCCGTTTTGGCAACATTTGCTTGTAAAATTACCTTTAATGAATTGTTAATTCAACAACAAGAGCTGACTGCAAAAAAAATTAATACAAATATTGGCACCTCCCCTCTCGATTTGACGGCACTAGATTCCCTCGTTGCACAAAATTTATTTGATTATATTAAAATTAGCCACAGTGAGTTAAATACTCCGCTCATCTACGAAAATGAACAATTGAGTCCCATCGATTATTACCTAGGACAAATTGCTCCAACAACATTTATTTCTGATAATGGGGCTCAATTAATTGAATACAAAACTAAAAATAGCAAATTAATTGCACTTATTAAACAGGTGTTATTTGTTATTTATAGCACCCTTATTTTGATGTCTTTAATGATTAACATTCTTTATTACAGACTATTCAAACGCATTGAAAAAACACTCATTAAAGAAATAGCGGATGACAGCGATGCAGTCAGCCCTTTTACCAAAGTATCAGAACAATTACATGAACAAAAACGCCTGTTTCACCGCGCTTTACAAAACCAAGAAAAACAGATTTTACAACTGGCGCATCAAGTCAATATGGACAACCTGACTGGCCTAAATAACCGTCATGCTTTTCGAAAAGAACTAACAGACATTCTTAGTAATGAAGAAGATCAACAGCACGCTATATTATCGATCATCCGAGCAAGCGAACTTAACACTATTAATGCTCAACGAGGGTTTCAGCATGGTGATGAATACATCATCAGCATTGCCAACTTAATCAGTAAAGTCGCAGAACGATACCCTGCGACATCTTTGTACCGTATTAGTGGCTCCGACTTTGCACTTATTGCGCGAGACATGAGCATTAGTGACGCACAGGTCTTAGCCAAAAACCTTAAAATGCAATTTGACCAATATCAGGCATTAAATAAGCTTGATAGCATTGCTTACAATGGAATTTCTTCGATTATTTCTGGGCAGTTACCAGAACAAGTATTAGCGAGAACTGACATGGCCCTAGCTAAAGCTCAAACAGAGGGAGTAAACAACTGGGCCTTTGAACAGCAAGATAGCGATGACAGTCAATTTGGGCAACAACATTGGCGTAATATTATTGAAGACATCATTACCAAACGAGCATTGATGCTATTACACCAACCGATCCAAGCCATTCATCGGAATATGAAGGGTTATCAAGAGATTTTCACTCGCTTCATTGGGGAAAACAATAGCATGATCCCAACGGACACTGTTTTTGCAATGGCGCAACGCGTAGACTTAAGCGTCAAATTAGAACAACTTATTTTAGAAACCGTTGTCAGTCAGTGTCGCCACAAAACCGATGGCAGTACACGGTGGGGAATTAATATCACTAGTTCAGCAATCCAAAATAGTAGCTTCATTGTATGGCTTGAGCGACTATTACTCAGAGAATCGAACATCGCAGCTTCACTCATCTTTGAGATGCAAGAAGTTGTCTTAGATAGTAATTTAGTCGCGAGTAAACGCGTATTTGATATGCTCAAAAGGACTGGCTCTCGCTCAGCTATATGTAATTTTGGTAAAGGCATCGGCTCTTTCCGCTTATTTAAAGAACTTAAGCCTGATTTTGTTAAAATAGATGCAAGCTTAATCAGTAACATTGAACGTGATAGTGCAAACCAACAATTTGTACGTATGATAATTGATGTTGCCCACCGTATGGACTGTCGTGTCATCGCAGAAGGCATTGAACATTTAGAACAAAAACAGATACTTGAAAATATGTATATTGATGGTGTTCAGGGCTTCCTAATCGCACGCCCCAGCCCTCTTTAGTCTTTTCTTCGCCCTGTTTAATACAGGGCTCTTTGCATCTTAAATCAACTTTTTGTACAATGCGCTTTTTATTATTAACAGGTTTGCGCATGTCTGACTCTCTGTCAAAGAAACAACAATTCACCATTAAAAAACTAAATAAAAACTTGCGCCATTTAACCGGTAAAGCAATCGCTGATTACAACATGATCGAAAATGGTGATCGTGTCATGGTTTGTCTTTCAGGCGGTAAAGATAGTTTTACCATGTTGGATATCTTATTAGAGTTGCAATCTGTTGCACCCATTAAATTTGATATCGTAGCTATTAATTTAGATCAAAAACAACCCGGTTTCCCAGAGCATATCCTCCCGCAATACCTAAAAGAACTTGGCGTTGAGTACCATATTATCGAAGAAGATACCTACAGTATCGTGCAAGATAAAATCCCAGAAGGTAAAACGACATGTAGCCTTTGCTCTCGATTACGCCGTGGTATTTTATATCGAACAGCGAAAGAGTTAGGTGCAAGCAAAATTGCATTAGGCCACCACCGCGATGATATGCTCGCAACAATGATGCTAAATATGTTTTTTGGAGGAAAATTAAAATCAATGCCAGCGAAGCTTGTTTCTGATAATGGCGAGCATGTTGTTATTCGTCCTCTGGCTTATTGCAAAGAAAAAGAGATTGAGCAATATGCAACACTTAAGGGCTACCCAATCATTCCTTGCAATTTATGTGGTTCACAACCAAATCTTCAGCGTCAAATCACCAAAGATATGCTTAATGAATGGGATGATAAATTTCCAGGTCGTTTAGAGTCTATGTTTACTGCGATACAAAATGTTGTGCCATCACACCTTGCTGACACTGATATTTTTGATTTCAAATCAATAACCAAAGATTCAGGAATCATTAATGGTGGCGACATTGCTTTTGATAAAGAAGCAGTTTCAATGCCAGCAACGACCGAAAAAACAATCGATGAAATGTATTATCAAGAGCAGCAATCGCTGAATATTAAAGAGCTTACTTAGAGTTGTTTTAGATCATTTTAAAGTTACTTTTAGTAATAAAATTACAGATTTATCGAAAAAGTTATAGGTTTACGCTAATAGTCATTTATAATCAGCACACTTTAGTAAATTTATTTTAAAACAAACGGAGAATAACAATGAGAACACCTCTTGTAATGGGTAACTGGAAATTAAACGGAACTAAAGAATCAGTTTCAACGCTAATCAAAGGTCTTGAAGCAGCTGCAGACGCAGCAACGAATGTAGAAGTGGCAGTTTGCCCGCCAGCTATCTTTATCGAGCAAGTAGCAACATTAACAGCAAACAACAGCATTGAATTTGGTGCACAAGACGTAAGCACTAACGTTTCTGGTGCTTTCACTGGTGAAACTTCACCTGTAATGGTTAAAGAGTTTGGCGCTAAATACAGCTTAGTAGGTCACTCTGAGCGTCGTCAGTACCACAACGAAACTGATGCAGTTGTTGCAGCTAAATTTGTTGCTATTCAAGAAAATGGCTTAGTTCCTGTGCTTTGTATTGGTGAAACACTTGAAGAGCGTGAAACTAACGTAACGACTGATGTTGTAGAAAAACAACTTAAAGCAGTTATCGACCTTGCTGGTATTGACGCACTTGAAAACTGTGTTATTGCATACGAACCAGTATGGGCAATTGGTACTGGTAAAGTTGCAACTTCAGAGCAAGCACAAGAAGTACACGCACATATCCGTAACTGGCTAAAAGCTCAAAGCGAAGTTGTTGCAGAGAAAGTACAAATTCTTTACGGTGGTAGTGTTAAAGCAGCTTCTGCTAAAGAATTATTTGCACAAACAGACATCGATGGTGGTTTAGTTGGTGGTGCTGCATTAATTATCGAAGAATTCGTTGGTATTATTGAAGGCGCTAAATAAGCATCTTATCTGATAACGACTAAAAAGGCGTCTTTTAAAGACGCCTTTTTTATTACCTTGAGTTATCACCAAACTATAAATTAATTTTTTTCCAGTCCTTCACTTTAGCATTGAAAAAACCAGAATCCGTATACGCTTTTTCAACTATACCCTGCTGCTTTAGTAATAAAATACCGGTATCTAAAGCCTTTATTACCTCCTTACCTTTTGGATGTCGCTTTGATACGGCAAAATGTCTCGTCCCTTGCAATCCAATCTTTATACGAGGAACCGGTACTAAATGAATACCCTCTGGAGTAAACGACATATCATTACTTGGTTGGAATGGTGCTAATAAAAAGTCTGCTCGGCCTTTAGAGACCATTTTAACCATTGAGGACCATTTGACTGTATTTATAAGCGAGTTCATTTTCATTGAGTTTAATGTTTGCCAATCAATGATCCACGCTTTACTCGAAACTGCAGTTAAAGTTTGCACATCCTGTAAGGATTTAGCAGCTAACGCCTTTTGGTTTTCTAAAATAGTGTACAAACCAGCTTCAAACTGACCATTTTCAATTATCGGCTCAGAAACGTAAAGTAGATCCCGATCATTAAGTAGATCATACCAAATTGAATTTCCTGACATGACCGCTGTCCCTGAATGAACTTGCTTAATTATACGAGCATGAGAAGAAGCAACGATAAAACGTATTGGATCTTTAATCCCACCTAATGCTAATGCTTGCTGGATAAGCACTACCTCAACAACATCACGTCGAGATCCTTCACCGTTATAGTCATTAATTTTTAATGGATCTCTTCCGGCAATAAACAGATCGTAATCACGTTTAACATCTCCAGGAATTACAATGATAAGCTCTTCACGCAATACAGGCTTTGCTTCGTCAATTTTGGCGATGGAAGAAAATATTGGGAATAGAAGCATCAAAAACAGGCATAATTTTTTCATAGAGATAGTCCTCTGAAACATGGGTAATGGATAAAATTTAAGTTTAGCCAATAAGTTATAATACTGCCGAAGAAACTCGTTATATTGTCGCTAAGCGCAAGGTTTTGCAAAAAATGACCTTAAAATTAGAGACTATAAAAATTAATAACTATTTGTCTTTACGATTAAAGGGCGTATTATGTCATTAGTAACTTACTTATTTTTTAGGAGATAAAATGAATTCACCATTTGTTCAAACGCAAACAGGCGCACCTGCTGTTTCAATTAATAAAGTACTTAAAAATACTTATATCCTGTTAGGCATGACACTCGCATTTTCGGCATTAACAGCAACGATTGCGACCATGATGAATATCGGCGGCATTGCATCTCTTGTGTTAATGCTTGTTGGTTTCGGCTTATTATTTGTTGTTTCTAAAACAGCTGATACTAGCAAAGGCTTATTCTGGGTATTTATGTTTACTGGCGTAATGGGCGCATCACTCGGTAACATGCTTAACCATTATCTTGCTATGGAAAATGGCGCATCACTGATTATGCAAGCATTAGGCTCTACGGCTTTAATTTTCTTCGCCTTATCAGCTTATGCACTAACCTCTAAGAAAGATTTCTCTTTCATGGGTGGTTTCCTAATGACAGGGATGATTGTTGTCGTTATTGCAATGATTGCTAATATTTTCCTTCAAATTCCTATGATGCAGGTAGTAATTAGTAGTGTTGTCGTATTAATTATGTCTGGCTTTATCCTTTTTGATACTAGCCGTATCATTAATGGTGGCGAAACTAATTACATTCGTGCAACAGTTTCTTTGTACCTAAACCTGTTTAATCTATTTATACACCTATTAAATTTATTAAATATTTTAGATGATTAAATAATTAATAACGCCTCTTTAAGCGCACTTCGAGTGCGCTTTTTTGTCTCTTATTCTTGGTAAATAAAAATATTTAACTTCAATTCTGGTTGTTGAAAGCTTTATAGTTCTTTAAATCAGAGAGTTATACCAGACGAAATAAATAGATGAACTATTTTACTGAATAAAACAACTTCCCCCTTCGTTAAAAATTCGTAAAGGGAACAACCGTTTACGTCAATTTTTTCCTTGAGTTAAATCTCTTTTCTTGCCCAAAAGTTAGATCACATACTTAATTCGATTGGCATTACATGTTTTAATATACAGCACCGTTCATTTTACGGAATTAAAGACAAATTATCGTAGCACCGGTTATTATTAGATAATTGTTGCAGAAATAGGGGGATTGTCCCCCTTTGTTTACCCAGAGCAAAGAGCATTTAGATCTAATGTGAGTAACCTAACTCTTGTGCAGGCTGAATCTTGCTAGCTCGCCATGCAGGGTATAATGTTGCTAATACACTCATCACAAATGCAGTACATGCAATGATAATGACTTCATCCATATTCAGTTCTGAAGGAAGAAAATCGATGAAATAGATATCCCCGGAAAGAATTTTATGCCCAATTAGTTGCTCAAACGACTTAATGATTGCTGTTAAATTTAGCGCGACATAACTACCTGCTAAAGCACCAATTAAACTGCCAATCAATCCGTTAAAAGCCCCTTGCACAATAAAAATAAAGCGTAAAGTCCAACGCGAAGCCCCCATGGTTTTCAAAATTGCAATATCACCACGCTTTTCATTTACAGCCATAACTAGAGTTGAGACGATATTAAAGCAAGCAACTGCAACCACCAATAATAGAATGACATACATTAATGATTTGACCATTTGAATATCTTGATAGAGGTAGCCTTGGCTGGTGATCCAGCTTTTTATATACATATACTCTTTTAAATTGTATCCGACATCACGCGATATTTGCTGTGCATCTAAAACCTTATCCACTTTAAATGCAATGGCATTGGCAGCCTTTAATCCCAATATATTTTGAGCATCTTCAATATGCATAAACCCTAAGGTACGATCTACTTGCCCCCCCATTTCAAAAAGTCCGACTAACGTTAACGGGATCACCTTCGGTGCTTTTAATCTGTTATTTTCACTGGGTTCAGGTAACAACAATTTTAATGAGTCGCCGACGGCTAAGCCCAGATCATGCGCTACCTTTTTTCCTAAGATAATCTGTCGTTCTCCCCCAGTAAATAACTTCCAGCTACCTTGCTCAATATACTGTTCAATATTCGTGACACTATTTTCGCTTTTAGGTTGAATAGCACGTAATTGTAGCGCCTTCATTTTACTGTCTTTTTGCAGTAAACCGCTTAAATTAATATACGGCGTTGCACCAACTACTTGCGGATGAGCTAAGACAGACAGCAAACTTTTATCGAGATCATTAAATGAACCACTGACAACTTCCAATTCACCGTGAGGTATGACTGAAAGCAATTGATCTCTCAAGGCTTTTTCAAAGCCATTCATTGCTGAAAGGCCAACAATTAACACCATCACGCCCAGTGATATACCCAGAATAGAAGCAATGGAGATAAAAGAAACAAATCGGTTTTTGTGCTTTGCTCGGCTATAACGTAAACCGATAAATAACGACAACGGACGAAACATTATGCATTATCCTGTAATAAACCACTGGCCATAAACAGTTGCCTATCGAGCTTATTCGCCAGTAACTGATCATGAGTCACCACCACAAATGCAGTCCCTAAATCATGATTTAGTGTTTTAATTAACTGATAAATACTTTCTGCACTATGCGCATCCAAATTTCCTGTAGGCTCATCAGCTAATACTAGTTTCGGGTCATTAATCAATGCACGAGCAATAGCAACTCGCTGACGTTCACCACCAGAAAGTTCAGAGGGACGATGTTCAACTCGCTCTGCAAGGCCAACTTTCTTTAACATATGTAACGCTTTTTGCTGAGCTGTTTTAATATCTTTTCCAGCAATCAGCAAAGGCATTGCAACATTTTCTAGCGCGCTGAACTCGGAGAGAAGATGATGAAATTGATAAACAAAACCCAAATGTTGATTACGCCAATTGGCTTGTTGTTTATCATTAAAGGCATTAATGCTTTCACCTTGAAAGACAACACTACCTGAAGAGGGAATATCTAATGCCCCTAATAGATGCAATAAAGTACTTTTTCCTGAGCCAGAACTTCCGACTATTGCCAATAACTCGCCCTCACAAAGCGATAAGCTAACATTATCTAACACGGTATTACTGAGCTTACCATCACGGTAAACTTTCCCTAAACCAGTGACACTTAATAACGGTTGTTGCTTATTCATATCTTAACGCCTCCACAGGGCACACTTTTCCAGCACGGTATGCGGGATACAGCGTTGCTAATAAACTTAAAAACATCGCACCAAATAATATAACCATAATTTGGTTAGGTTGATGTAATACAGGTAGTAGCCGAGCACCACCGGATGCGTTTGCTAAAAGATGTAAACCTAAAAACGTCATCACTTCGTTAATATAGCTACTTAATAACAACCCCAATCCAGTACCAATCAACGCACCAATGATTCCGCTCCAGGCGCCCTGGATGATAAAAATCAAGTTAAGCGTAAGTCTTTTCATGCCAAGTGTTTTCAAAATGGCAACCTCTGCACGCTTATCACTTACAACCATGACCGATGAAGAAAGAATATTAAAAGCGGCGACTGCAACAATTAAACATAACAATAACCAGATCATATTTTTTTCCATTTTAACGGCAGCAAAAAGCTCTCCATGCGTTTTTCGCCAATCATTTAATGACTCACCTCCTTCAAGATTAGGTGGTGACCAACGCATTACATCAAAGGGATCTTCAAAGGAAAAACGTAATCCTGTAACTTGGTTTTCATCAATGCGAATTAAGCGAGCAGCATCATGCACATTCATCAATACTAGGTATTTATCGACATCAGAGCCGACATCAAAGAATCCGGAGATTGTAAAGTTTCGCTGACTAGGTATTTGACCAAGTGGTGTAAAACGAGTTCCTCGAGCAGAAATGATACGTACTTTATCGCCGACACTAACGCTCAGTTCACGAGCGAGCGCTTGCCCAATGATAATGTTATATGAGCGAGAAGTAAGGTCTTTTAAATCACCAACGTAAATAGAAGACTTAACAACCTCACTCGCATACATTTCAGGATAGATACCTTCGAAAGTTATTCCTTGTATCTGCTTGCTACTTTGAATAATCGCTTCACTGTTAATCACAGGCTCAACCTGTTTAACATATTCGACTTGCTTAAGTGCTTCAATCCGGGGTTGCCAATTAGTTAAGGTCTGAGTTTTGTTACTCAAAACAGCCTGAGGTACCGCGCCTAAAATCCGTGTTTTCAGTTCCGCCTCAAATCCGTTCATCACTGACAATACAGTGATCAACGCTAAAACCCCTAGTGAAATACCACCGGTTGAAAAAAGGGAAACAAAGGAGACAAATTTATTATTACGTTTAGATTTGGTATAACGCAATCCTATGAATAGGCTTAATGGGTAAAACATAAACGCCCTGTTTTTATTACATTTATTTTTATTAATTTGCATTCTAATGTATCTTTGTAATGCAAGGAACCTTCATATCAGTAATTAGGACAAATAATGACAAACAATCAATATTTTCTCGTTGAGCATCAATTAAGCCTTAATGTAGAAGGTTTAGCAGAAAATGAATGTATTCCTAATGATGCTGATTTCGAAGCTGAGATTCCCGCACCGTTTCGTATGGCAAGTGATTTAGCTCAAATAGAATCACATAGTTTACAACCCTTAAAACTGAATAACGAAACGACACAGGCACTTTGGAGTTATCTGCAGACACAAAATTTAAAAATCAATACACTGCTAACTTACGTATTAAGCCAACAGGATGATCAACGCTTACATTTTCAAAGTGATGCATTCAGTGCCAGTGTTTGTGTGTTTAAATGCGGCGACGCACGCTTTGCCGTAGATCAGCCTGTGCGATTAAAAATCTTCATACCTGAAGAGTCTGCTGCTATATATTGCTATGCATTAGTGACTAAAGTTGAACAAGGTTTAATCGAGTTAACCTACCAACAGATTAGAGAAGAAGATAGAGAGTTATTAATCCGCACCACGCTCCACATTCAATCAAAACAGTTAAAATTACGCGCACAACAACGCGCATCGCTATAAATAGATGAGTAAAAGATATCACAATGAAAACAACGCCACTTATCAATATTCCGACGCTTAAAAATAACTCAGACAAAATACATTTAGCTAACTTGCAAGGCAGTAGCTTAGCGTTAACAATCAGTGAATGTGCTAAACAGCAAAAGTCACCACTTATCTTGATCACTAATGACACACCAAGCGCGCTCAAATTGCGTCAAGAGCTCAGTTATTTTGTTGATGATAAACTTGAGTTGATCAGCTTTCCTGATTGGGAAACTCTGCCCTATGATCACTTTTCTCCGCATCAGGATATTATCTCTACGCGAATCGAAACGCTGTTTAAACTGCCGAGTATTAAACAGGGAATTTTAATTGTTCCCATTAGCACCCTATTACTCAGACTTGCGCCGAAAAGCTACCTTAAACAACATACTTTGATCATAAAAAGTGGGCAGATAATAGAGCTTCAGAGTTTGCGTGCAGACCTAGAAGAAGCCGGATATTACGCGGTTGAACAAGTCATGGACCACGGCCAATTTTGTGCACGAGGATCGATACTAGATATCTTTCCGATGGGCAGTAACCACCCTTTTCGACTTGACTTTTTTGATGATGAGATTGATTCCATTCGCCCATTTGATAGCGAAAGCCAGCGTTCATTAAAAGCTATTGACGAAATAAAACTGTTACCAGCGCATGAGTTTTCAACCGATAAAGAGGCAATCAACCGCTTTAAAACGAAATTTACTGAAAAATTTACCTCGCCACTTTCAACAAGCAAAGAATCAATTTTCAGTGAAATTACCCAACATAACCTGCCTGCCGGTATTGAATATTATCTGCCACTATTTTTTGAGCAAACCAATACACTCTTTGATTACTTACCAAGCAACGCAAAATTGGCAATTGTTGGCGACATCAACCAAGCAACGATCGATTTTTGGCAGACACTTGAACATCGTTATGAAGAGCGTAGTGTTAATTTATTACGCCCTTTATTAACCCCAAATGAACTGTATCTTCGCCATGAACAATGCTTTGAGCAGCTCAATCAATGGCCACGTTTTTATTTTCAGCAAGCCCCCTTTGACAATGAAAAACAGGGACGCACCAATTTCGATTGCGCGTTAATCGAAAATATTCAAGTCGAACATAAAAAGAAACAACCGCTTGCGGGTATCAGTGAATTTATTGCAAGCTTCGAAGGTAAAATTCTTTTTAGTGTGCAGTCATCGGGCCGCAAAGAGTCACTTTTAGAACTATTAGCACCTTTAAAGCTTAAATTAACTGAATTTAGTACTATCGATGACTTTACAAAAGCGAAAGCAAAACTCGGTATTACCATCAGCCAAGTTGAAAACAGTTTCATGTTGCCAAGCCGTGGCTTTGCATTTATTACAGAGAATGAATTACTCGGCTTTAAAGTGACACAAAGTCGTCGTCGCTCGCAAAGTAGCGATGAAAATTACAGTAGCGATCATATCGTTGCCAATTTAGCCGAACTAAAAGTAGGCCAACCGGTCGTACATATCGATTATGGTGTTGGACGCTATCTCGGCTTACAGACAATTGAAACAGCAGGCAATTTGACAGAGTTTGTCACACTTGAATACCTCAGAGGTGATAAACTTTACGTGCCAGTTAGCGCGTTACATTTAATAAGTCGCTACAGTGGCCACGATGTTGAAAATGCTCCGCTTAATAAATTAGGTACAGAAACGTGGGAGAAAGCCAAAAAACGAGCCGCTGAAAAAGTACGTGATGTTGCTGCCGAACTATTAGAAGTGTATGCACAACGTGCGGCTAAAATTGGCCATAGCTATAAGCTTAACAAAAATAATTATGCGCTGTTCAAAAATGATTTCCCCTTTGAAGAAACCCATGATCAAGCGCTCTCTATCAATGCCGTCATTAGCGATATGTGTTCTACACAACCGATGGATCGCCTCGTCTGTGGTGATGTTGGCTTCGGTAAAACCGAAGTTGCAATGAGAGCGGCTTTTCTCGCTACCGATAATGCCCGTCAAGTCGCTTTACTCGTCCCCACTACACTGCTTGCGCAACAACATTATGAAAATTTTAAAGACAGATTTTCTAATTGGCCAGTACGTATTGAAGTGTTGTCACGCTTTAAAACAGCGAAAGAACAAAAACAAATTTTAGCAGACAGTGCTTCAGGTAAAGTAGATATCCTTATTGGCACCCATAAGTTACTCAGTGGCGACCTACAATTTTCAGATTTAGGTTTACTTATTATTGATGAAGAACATCGTTTTGGTGTACGCCAAAAAGAAAAAATCAAAGCGTTACGCGCGCAAATTGATATTCTGACGCTAACCGCAACGCCGATTCCGCGAACGCTAAACATGTCGATGAATGGAATGCGTGATCTGTCTATTATCGCAACGCCCCCAGCAAAACGTTTAGCGGTGAAAACCTTCGTACAACAGAAAACAGATCAAACCGTCAGCGATGCGATCACCCGTGAAGTGATGCGTGGTGGACAGGTCTACTTTTTACATAATAACGTTCAAACCATTGAAAAAGCAGCGCAGGATATTCAAACTTTATTACCACAAGCAAAAGTAGCTGTTGCACACGGGCAAATGAATGAGCATCAGCTTGAAAAAGTGATGAGTGATTTTTATCATCAGCGCCAAAATGTGTTGGTTTGTACCACCATTATTGAAACCGGTATTGATATTCCAAGTGCGAATACCATCATCATCAATCGTGCGGACCATTTAGGCCTTGCTCAGCTTCATCAACTCCGTGGCCGTGTAGGTAGATCGCATCACCAAGCCTATGCTTATCTCTTAACGCCACCTAAAAAGTTAATGACTAAAGATGCACAGAAACGTCTGCAAGCGATTGAGTCATTAGATACATTAGGTGCAGGCTTTACATTAGCCACACACGATTTAGAGATTCGTGGTGCCGGCGAATTGCTCGGAGATGATCAATCAGGCCAAATTTCAACGGTTGGATATAACCTTTATATGGAGATGTTAAATCAAGCAGTAACTGCATTACAAAGTGGTCAAGAGCCTAGCTTAGAACACCTTCTATCAAGCCAAGCTGAAGTGGAGTTACGAATTCCAGCATTAATACCTGATACTTATATTCATGACGTTAACCTTCGCTTATCACTGTATAAACGCATTGCTAATAGTAACGATAAGCATGCCTTAAAAGAGATCCAAGTGGAGCTGATTGATCGCTTCGGACTGCTTCCTGACGCGACTAAAAATTTAATTCAAGTGACTGAAGTTAAACAGTTGTGTACGCCTTTGGGAATTAAGCGATTAGAGGCGCATGCCAACGGAGGAAATATACAATTTACTGAAAATACCCCCGTAGATCCAATGTTCCTCGTTTCTTTACTGCAAAAACAAGGAAATACCTTTAAACTAGAAGGTCCAACAAAGTTAAAGTTCAGTGTAAAATTGGAAGACAGTCGCGCACGAATGAACTGGATCACCCAACTACTTAATAGTTTCAAAGACCATTTAATAAAAAAAGGATAATAGTTTGAACTACAAAATATTAATCGCACTGTTTCTGGCATCTGCCTCATTAACTTCGCAAGCAGAGCAGCGCTGGTTCGAAGTTGAGTTATTAGTATTTGAGCGTAATACACCAATTCAAGATATCAATGAACATTTATCCTCTCAAGAAATAGTCGTTGATACGGGTAATAGCATTAGTATATTGAATGCAGAACGAGAAGCTGTTTGTGTTGAAGGTGAAACCTGTTTGTCAAAAGCAAATCCGACAGTGATCACGAAATCTTTTTTTGATGCACAAGGCAACAATTTTAGACGCCTTGATAGCTCACAGCTACAGCTTATCGAACAACGAGAAAAGCTAAAGAAACATGCCAACTTTAACCCTGTATTACACATGGTTTGGCAAATGCCCGTTGAAAGTGGTCGCACAGCAAAACCGTTGCACCTATTCGCAGGTAAAAATTTAGCAGAGCAAGTTGCGAGGCAAAAACAGGCAGAGCATCAACTAATCGACATCGCTATCAATACCTCTGATGCGCAACCTACTGAAAACCTAACTGCAGAAGCGCTTTCTGAAGGTGCTTCTGATGATTTAGTTTCAAACGAAATCATCACTGATAAATGGGCAATTGATGGCAATTTTAAGATTTATCTCGATCATTACCTGTTTATTGATAGTCAGCTAATTATCCGTAAAGCTGTGACGGAATCAATTCCTCAAATAGCACCTAGCGTTGAATTAATTGATGATGAAAATGATGTTCAAATCGCTAAACAGGTGCAAGAGATACCACAATCAAAACAAGCTGAGCAACGTACTGTTGTGAAAGAGATTTTATTCGATCAAAATCGTCGTTTGCGTAGTGAAGAGATTCACTATTTAGACCATCCGTTAATGGGGATTATTGTTCAAATCAGAAAAATACCAAAACAACGATAAAATGATCTTAATAAATTCACTACACAAATAGCGTGAATTTTAACAAGTAAGACTGATCACCTTTTAATCCTTTTGGTATAAGTTACTTTCCCTGCGTAGAATTGAGTTCACATACTTATATTCGCAGGGGATAAAGATGTGGCTATAATCTTATGTTTATAACCACATGTTTAAAGAAAACCATCGCGATATAGTCGTTCAATGTGGCGATGATATTAACTAATATCCCTTAGCAATCATATTGCCACTTCATATAGCTTATGCATAACCAAAGTTATTTATTGCGCTCAGACCAGTATTGCTTGGCTAACTGTAAACACTCTTGTTGTGAATATTCTGGTTGAAACTGTTTCAATAAAACAGCAACTGTAGAAATAACTGCAGCATCGCCGTAACTATCTTCAATATTCCCCAACCACAGTTGTTGTAAGTATTCGGCAGAAACTTCAGTATGAGCCCCACTCACTTCATTTAAATATGTTGGCCATTCCTGTTCAATATAAGTAAGCTTCCCAGCAACATTTTGTACACCACAAATAGTCGTGCTAACACGTGGGTTGATTTCACTTTCCCCGCCTTCCCCTTTAAAAGCAATTATACTCGGCTCTTGCGTTAATAATGCAGCTTGCGCATGTAACTTTTCATAACCTTTATGGAAAACGCCATGGATTGCAAAAGGCGCTTGAGTCGGATTCAAACTTCTAGCAACTGTGTTTAACGGTGTACGTAAACCAACCTGTGCCCGAAGATTAAGTAATGGCACTAGCTCACCACAGTAGCTTTCAAGCGGTAAATAACAGATATTAGTTTCATCTAAAGCCTTTTTAGCCTGCTCTGGGGTTGTTGCAATGTTGATATCTAATAGCGGACATGCACTTTCAACCTGATATTTAATAGCATCTACAGCATTATAACCATGTAATACGACACGCTTACCTTGCTGGGCTAAAACCTTTGCTGCTAGCATTAAAAACGGTGGTTGGCGCTTTTTACCAGCAAAACAGGGCCAGTCTACATCTGCATTAACGGTTTTCCATTTTGAATCAATACGATCCCGTAACGCTTGAATATAACCAGCTGCCTCTTCTGGTGTTTCACAGCGAACGCGCTGTAGCATCAATAGTACGGCTAATTGTAGTAACTCCGCATCACCATCTAAATAGGATGACAGGGCATCAAAAGCTTCACTTTGTGTGAGAGAACGACGCCCTTTTTCTCCGCGACCGGTTAATTTAATATATTCACTGAACATGAAGGTCAAACTCCTTTGGTAGATCATCGACAATTGCGATTGGCTTAAATTGACTTAAGATTTGTTTATTATGTACGCCATAGGAAACCGCCAAACAATCCATTCCAACGCTATTTGCCATCGCTAAATCATAGCTACTGTCACCGACCATCAAGGCTTGTGAAACATTAAGGTTTAAATCGTCTAATATTTTTGTCAGCATAAGCGGATCGGGTTTAGAAGCGGTTTCATCTGCACAATAGGTAGTTGAAAATAGATCTTTTACGGCAAACTTATCCATCAAGCTATCCAACCCAGCACGCCCCTTCCCTGTGGCAACGGCTAGTAGATACCCCTGTGCTTTAAGCTGGAGAAGCCATGGCTTAATACCGCGGTAAAAAGGCGTTTCGATATGCGTTAAAACGCTGTACTTTTGTCGATATGCATCAACCAGTAATCGCTGTGTTTGCTTGCTTTGCTCAGGAAATAATGTTGCCATTGCTTTATCTAAACTCAAGCCGATAATATGACGTATTTGCGCCGTTGTCGGCTCACAAACTTGACACTCAATGGCCGCGCCTTTTAGGCTAGCAACAATTTTAGCGATGGAATCCATCAGCGTGCCATCCCAATCAAAAATGATTACTTTATAACGCATATTAACTTTTTTGTAATTTGTCTAAAAGATCGGACAAAGCTGTGCAAAGTGGTGCACTAACTGTCATCTTTTCTTCTAATACAGGGTGAAAGAAAGTGATGTGGGCCGCATGCAAAAAGAGCCGATTTAACCCTAACTTTTGCATCTCATCGGAAAAACCTTGATCGCCATAGCGATCATCTCCAGCAATATTATGCCCTTTGCACGCTGTATGAACGCGTATCTGATGGGTACGCCCCGTTACCGGCGAAGCCTCGACCAATGTCGCACCATGATAACGTTGCATGATTTTAAATCGCGTTTCTGATGCTTTGCCCTGTGGGCTTACTTTAACAACAGAGTTTTGTGAATCTTTAAGCAGTGGCTCTTTTACTGCTCTGTCTTTTTTATCCCATGCATCTTTTACTAACGCAAGATATTGCTTATTCATGGTTTTATTACGGAGTTGTTCATGTAATGCACGTAGCATACTGCGCTTTTTAGCAATTAATAGACAACCCGACGTCGCCTTATCGAGTCGATGAGCAAGCTCTAAAAATCTGGCCTGAGGCCGAAGAGCTCGAAGCCCTTCGATAGCACCAAAGTCAAGACCACTGCCACCATGGACGGCAAGACCGGAAGGTTTATTTAATATAATAAGGGCATCATCTTCATAAACAATGCGAGATTCAAGTTGCGCAATCGCATTTAATTTAGGTGAAGGTAAAGCATTTTCTGCGGCTACACGCACAGGAGGAATGCGAACCATATCCCCCTCTTTTAATTTATAATCGGCTTTTATACGTTTTTTATTAACACGTACTTCCCCCTTTCGTACGATCCGGTAGATCATACTTTTAGGCACACCTTTTAAATGTAGACGAAGAAAATTATCGATTCGTTGCTGTGCATTTTCTTGAGAAACCTCAAGCATGCGTACTGAGTGATTTATCTGTTCCATTCGTTAAGTTTATCACGTGTTGAAATGATAATACCTAAAAATTTATATTGGCGTGACACAGTATTAATGAGAGAATTAGTAAGTTATCGACTCGTTAAATGGTAAATGCGATATAACGCACCTTTAACTAGTAGTTGAAACACAAATAATAACGAAAAATAGAATGTTGAGCCCTTTTACTCATTTACTTTTATTGGCTTACTTAAGCTTATAGTAATGAGAGCTGCCATCACTTTTTAATGCACCTCTGCATATTTCAAGTCGAGAGACTGCAAAACCAGACCCGAGGTCAAGTGAAGCAATTTATTGCCAACAACCAAAAAAACATAAAAAAATTTATAAAGAGCAAAAAATGAAAAGAATGTTAATTAATGCAACTCAAGCAGAAGAGTTGCGTGTTGCCCTCGTAGATGGGCAACAACTTTATGATTTAGATATTGAAAGCCCAGGCCACGAACAGAAAAAAGCAAACATTTACAAAGGAAAAATAACGCGAGTTGAGCCAAGCCTAGAAGCAGCATTCGTCGATTATGGTGCAGATCGCCATGGTTTCCTTCCACTTAAAGAGATTGCACGTACCTACTTTCCAGCTGGTTATTCCTTTAAAGGTCGCCCTAATATCAAAGAGGTGATAAAAGAAGGACAAGAGGTCATCGTTCAGATTGAAAAAGAAGAACGTGGCAATAAAGGCGCAGCATTAACCACCTTTATCAGTCTTGCAGGTAGTTACCTTGTGCTAATGCCAAACAATCCTCGTGCTGGTGGTATTTCTCGCCGTATTGAAGGCGACGAACGCACACAGTTAAAAGAGGCGCTAAGCCACTTAAAATTACCTAATGGTATGGGCTTAATCGTACGTACTGCAGGTGTTGGTAAAACATCAGAAGAGCTAGAATGGGATCTCAATGTACTTGTTAACCATTGGCAAGCAATTTCAGAAGCAGCTGAATCAAAAGCTGCTCCGTTTTTAATTCATCGTGAAAGTAACGTCATCGTACGTTCGATTCGTGATTACCTACGCCGTGATATTGGTGAGATTGTCATCGACCACGCAAAAACATTTGAACAGGCCAAAAACCATATCGAGATGGTTCGCCCTGATTATGTTAACCGCCTTAAACTGTATCAAGGTGAAATTCCACTGTTTACACATTACCAAGTGGAAAGCCAAATTGAATCAGCATTCCAACGTGAAGTGCGTTTGCCTTCTGGTGGTTCAATCGTAATCGACCCAACCGAAGCATTAACGTCTATCGATATTAACTCTGCACGTGCGACACGTGGCGGAGATATCGAAGAAACAGCCTTTAATACCAACCTTGAAGCAGCAGAAGAGATTGCACGCCAATTACGTTTACGTGATTTAGGTGGTTTGGTGGTTATCGACTTTATCGATATGACACCTGCTCGCCATCAACGTGAAGTTGAAAACCGTATGCGTGAATCTGTACGTCAAGATAGAGCTCGTATTCAACTTGGCCGTATTTCACGTTTTGGTTTGATGGAGATGTCACGTCAACGTATTCGTCCTTCACTGGGTGAATCAGCATCTCGTGTTTGTCCACGTTGTCATGGTCAAGGCACAATTCGTGATAACGAGTCTTTAGCATTAGCAATTTTACGTCTAATCGAAGAGGAAGGCTTAAAAGAGAATACAGTACAAATTCAAGCGACTGTTCCTGTTGCAGTGGCAGCTTATCTGTTAAATGAAAAACGTAGCGCTGTAGCGAAAATTGAACGTCGTCATAACTGTGAAGTATTCATTATTCCAAATGCAAACCTATTAACGCCGCATTTTGAAATTAAGCGTACACGTAAAGATGGCAAAGAAGATATCAACTACGATGCACTTGAAAAACAACATACCGTCTATGTACCCAATGTGGTTAAAGATGAATGTAAGAAAGAAGATGATCCTGTATTAAGCGGGTTCTCTAGCCCTAAGAAAAATAGCGCGCAGCCTAAAAAATCTGAAAAAACTGAACAAAAAGCAGTTAAAGAAGAAGCTAAACCTTCATTTTTCGGTCGTTTGTTTGCTGCTATTTCAGCTTTCTTCAGCGATGATGAAGAAGACAACGATAAGAAAGTTGAGAAAAAAGAGGAAGTAAAAGAACGCCCTCGAAACAACAATCGTAACCGTAACAACAATCGTAATCGCAACAATCGTAACCGTAATCAATCAAAGTCTGATAACCGTAACGAGCGTCAAGACGATAAAAAACCAACTGAACGCCGTGGTAATGATCGCCGTAACAACCGTAAAGATAATACGCGACCAGTAAAGCAAGATCGTGATCAAGCTGTTGCAGAAAAAGAAGAAGTTGTTGCTGTTAGACGTAAACGTAGAAATATGCGCAAAAAAGTACGAATCGATAATAAAGCACCAGCAGCAGAAACAAACATTGATCAGCCAGTAGCTAACAATGATGGCCCAGCTAAAGATGCACCTGCGCAAGAGAAAAAACCAGCTAGACGCAAAGCTTCACCTAAGAAAGCGAATAAACCAGAGCAAGCGAACCCTAAAAAACAGCCTGTTGATAAAATTGAAGGTAATGTTAAGGAAAATCAAACAGAAGAAAAAACTTCAACAACTGAAGAATATTCACCTGTAGCAATTCCTGGTCGCCGATCTCGCTACTTACGTGGTAATGGTCAGCGTAAAAACAAAGCTAACAATGAGCAGATCACCACTGAAACAACAACTGATCCTGTGATTAGCCGTTACCCTGAAGCTGAGCAAAACGAGCAACAGGAAGCACCGCAGAATGTTGAATCCAGTGTACCTAGTAAAGCAAACACTCCTGAGCCAGCAAAAGCAGAAGCACCAATTGCAAGTGAAATATCTGAAATTAAAACTGATTCAGATACGCATACAGTAGCGACGCAATTAAAAGAAAGCTTAGCAGATGATAACATCAAACAGGCTGAACAAATTTTACCTGAGCCACAGTACGAGGCGCCTGTAAAAGTAGAGCCAATTGAAGAGCTTAAAGAAGTTTCTCAACAAGTAACGACAGAATCAAAAACTGTAGAAGCTGATAAAGAAGAAGTAACGCCTGTTTCTGAAACAATAACTGAAAGCACTGTTCAACCTTCTGTTTCAACAGAAGAAAGTGTTACGCAAAATATTGTTGAAAAAGCGCAGGTTTCTTCACAGGAGCAAGCTACTCAAAAAGTAGGCACTGTGACTCAGGCGCGTGTTGCACGCTCAGAGATGGTAAAAACTATCAGTGAGCCACTAGATTTAACGCGTGAAATAAATATTGTTGGTGCAACGTCTCGCGAACAAATTACTAAGTCAACACAGCAAGCGGGAAGTAGTTTTGCTACCAACCGTGCAAGCAGTGACACAGTAAAAACATCACTGTAGCCTTTTAATAGGTTAAACCAATAGTATTAAACGGGTATTTCATTGAAATATCCGTTTTTTTTACTGTTTTATTCCTCTAAGCCGCTTATCATAAAGCGAATTTATTAGTGTTAATTAGAAAGGAAATTCTCATGAGTGAAGTACAACATCACAAACTATTAATTATAGGCTCTGGTCCCGCTGGTTATACAGCAGCTGTTTATGCTGCCCGCGCAAATTTAAAACCAGTTATCTTAACAGGTATTCAACCTGGTGGTCAGTTAACAACAACAACAGAAGTGGAAAACTGGCCAGGTGGTGCAGCTGATATGACAGGCCCTGGTTTAATGGCTGACATGAAAGCACACGTTGAACGTTTTGATGCTGAAATTATTGTTGATCACATCAACAGTGTTGACCTTAGCAAACGCCCTTTCACACTTAAAGGCGATAATACCTACACTTGTGACGCACTGATCATTGCAACAGGCGCTTCAGCTCAATATCTTGGTTTACCTTCTGAAGAAGCCTTTAAAGGCCGTGGTGTTTCTGCCTGTGCTACCTGTGATGGATTTTTCTATCGTAACCAAGAAGTAGCTGTAGTTGGTGGCGGTAATACTGCTGTTGAAGAAGCTCTTTATCTTTCGAATATTGCTTCTAAAGTACATTTGATTCACCGTCGAACTGGTTTCCGCTCTGAAAAAATTCTATTAGATCGCCTAAATGAAAAGGTAGCAAATGGAAATATCGTATTACATACAGATCGCACACTTGATGAAGTATTAGGTGATGATATGGGTGTTACTGGCTTACGTTTAAAAGATACATTATCTGATAACACTGAAGAGCTTGCGGTAATGGGTGTATTTATCGCGATTGGTCATAAGCCTAATACAGATCTATTTGAAGGCCAATTAGAGATGAACCACGGCTATCTAAAAGTTCAAACAGGTAGCGTTGGGAATGCAACACAAACAACTGTTGAAGGTGTATTTGCAGCCGGTGATGTAAGTGACCATATCTACCGCCAAGCAATTACTTCTGCAGGTACGGGTTGTATGGCGGCATTAGATGCTGAGCGCTTTTTAGATAATCAATAAAATAGTGATTGGCTTTTAGCCGTCAACAAAACCAACAATAAAAGGAGCCTTTAGCTCCTTTTTTGCTTTCTATTCGTAACTCATTTTTCCTAAGTTGCTAACGCCCTGTAGCGACTTAGCTTATAATAATACCAATAACCTGTAGATAGTCTGTTTTGTATATCAAATCCATTAGTGACGATAACTAAAGTCGTCAATCTAAGCCCTCGATATATTAAATAAGTAAATCTAAAAATTGAGGATATTTGGAGAGTCACTCAATGTACTTTCCCTCTAACGCCCTGTTAAGCATTGACTTCGCAAAATTTTAATTCTTTTAATAAGTGAATTGCTGCATCTTTTGGTTCTATATCACTAGTATCTACTGAAACATCGTATTTCATAAAATTATGAACCAAAGGATACTCCGACTCAGCTAAACCAATTGCACGATCACCACGGGCTAATTCTCGTGCGACACAGATATCTAATCTACACATCACCTTAACTCGCACTATGTTAAATCCACTCAAAGAATTTTCTAGTGCATTAATTTCATCTTCATTTATCCATGCATTATCAATAATAAGCCTACAACCGGCTTCTAAAAGCCCTTTAATGCAATTATGGTAACCGTCAGTTAATTGTCCATAATCATAACCAGAACGATTTATAGGATCCCCTACTATCATTCTTCTTAGGTCTGTTGGTGGTAAAGCATATAAAATACTATCAATACTAAAATTTAAATATTGTATTGATAACAGCTCTTGTAACTCTTTAGCTAAGCTAGTTTTACCTGAGCTTCCTGTTCCATTAAGCAAAATAATATCTGGATACATAGTAAGGTTCCTTTATAAAAAGAGGTATAACGCCTCATTAAGTGAAAAATAATGGTTGGCTATAATTGCGAAGTAATGGTCGACTGTTAATTTTCCATTTAAATGACTTATTATGGAGCTGACCTATCGGCAGGGTGATTTACACCATCATTAGTAACTACATCACCCAAATCAAATGGGTTAACACCTTCAAGACAGCCAATATTATAACCATATTCATTGGGGCTAGATCTGCGCTGATGATGAGTATAGATACCACAATTAGAACAGAAATAATGCTTCGCTGTTTTAGTATTAAATTGATAGAGCTTTAAAACATCTGCTCCCTCAATGATTCGAATCCCATCCAAAGCTACAGAGCCAACTATCGCACCTTTACGTTTGCAAATTGAGCAATCACAGCGCCTGGGCTTTTCGATTCCATTTGGAAGTGATAACTCCAATTTAACTGAGCCACAATGGCACGTGGCTAAGTGCTTCTCTTGTATTTGAGTATTTCCGACAGACTTGATCACTTATGCTACTCCTTGTGTTTCATAACGCCGCATTAAGCGGACAAAAATCGTGGGTTATAATGTGTAGCGAAGTGGAACGTAAACCACTGTTTTAGTTACGTTTAAACCTCTTGTTATACCAGCCTAATTCATAAACTAAGTGCGATAAACCTAAAAAACAAAAAGTGTTATCTGTAATACTAAGTTTTTCCTCCAGCCAAGAAGTGAAAAACTATCAATAAATACAAACAGATAACGCTAAGTGATAGATATACAATTTACCACGGCAGGAATCAAGGTTATAGTTATACGTAGATCACTGATATTATCGGAAGGTATAGAAGCTCAATTGATCACGAACTTAAACGTAACAAGTTTTAGCTAGATTTATTTGAATTATATATAATTAACATTTCTTGCTCGATTTTTTTAAGCGTCTTTTTAGAATCACGATACTCGTTTGAAGATGACATTAAGTTTCTAAGTACTTCAAAACAATAGTGCTGGGCACTTATAGTTTTAAACTCGTGATCTATATCAAATGAGTTATTTGTAAAACCACATATTTGATCCGTAACCGCCATATCACCCGCAAGCAGATTTCTCCCGCCAGAAGGTTGATAATTACCTCCCATTTCAATCGCCAAGTTAATGTCATAGATTAATGTGTTAATACTATCTCTCACAAGAGATAGTTCATCAGCATTAATATTTGAATTATCTCTATTCCAAATAGGTATAGAAGGTTTCTGTTGTTGTTCCTCAACCTCGGTAACCTCTGACAGCTTTGTAATTAAAGACGATGTAATAACCTCTTCAGTTTCGAGGTTTAAGTCAGGGTCTTCATCCTGCTTCTTAATTTCACGGACTTGAATGTCCTCATCATTAATAACTATTGTCACTTCATGCAATGTTGGTATGACTTCGGTTTTAACTTCTACTTCTTTCGAGGAAAAAGTAACTGTTAAAATGATTGCTACTATGATGGATACTAGTATTAATAACGCTTTCTTCATTAGTTTTCCTTAATTTGTAAGTGGAGAAAATGTGAATAAAATATTTGGTCTTTTCCATAGCCATTACTTAAACGATTTTACAGGAATTTAAGCTGGCAAAACTCGTGACTATAACCATGAGTGCAAGTAGTCGACCACAATATAACCATATAATTTAATTGACATATATATTTTTTAAAGTGCGATAATAAAAAACAATCCCATAAATGTAACAACAAATTCCCAGTATTGGGATCTAACGAGATATAACTGAAATATAACGCTCATAATAACGGGCTATAAATTAAGCGAAGCGAATGGACCACTGTTTTTAGTCCGGTTAAATTAACTTGTATGGATAATTACCCCACCAAATAGTTACCTTTTAAACCCGTTTGAGTAAAGTGAGGCCCAAGCTTTGGATGCAACGAAAGCTTTCTTATACAACAGTTCGATAAATGTCTGGCTCCGGTATTGAAAGACCGTTAACAAGTGAGAACGTTGTATAGGACTCCAAGCATTAAACTCGAATAGTCAACTGGGCCTCGAGCCCGAATAGCAAGGCGGAGTCAGCTTATTATGAATTGCACAAACAATCAAAAAGAAATCACCATCGGTGTCGACACAGGCAAGTTTCAACTCGATATTTATATCAGACCACTCGATATTTACTTTAATGTCTCCAACGATGAAAAAGGCATTAAACATGCGATTGAACAAATCAAACCGCATATGTAAAAAAGTTCGCATGTACGATAGGCCGTAAAGCCAAGACAGATAAGCTAGATGCTAAGTTAATTGCACATTACGGTGTCGCGATTAAACCACCATTATCAACATTGAAACCAGAGAACATGCAGTTGATGAGTGAATTGTTATCACGTAGAAAAAACTCATGACCATGCAAACGATGGAAAAAAACCGTCTTCAGATTATTCCTAAAGAAATTTCTGGAATAATAAAGCCGATCATCACAGCCATTAAGAATCAAATTGAAAAAGTCGATAATAAACTCAGTAAACTAATTGATAAATATGATGAATATAAAGCGAAAAATACCATTATTCAAAGTATGCTAGGCATTGATAATGTGCTTTCTTGTAATCTGCTTAGCGATATGATTCAGCTTGGTTATTTAACCAATAAAGAAACAGCACCATTGATTGGCGTTACCCCATTTAATAAAGAAAGTGCTAGCTATGAAGTTCAACGAAATATACTTGTGGACGTGAAAAAATACGTACAGGTATGTATATTGCGATGATGTCTGCAATGCAATGTAACCCAGTTTTCAAAGCGACATATCAACGTTTATTAACTGCACGAAAAGCAAAGAAAACAGCAATAATTGGTTGTTCGCAAGATGGTTATCATCTTAAACTCGATAGTAAAAGATGGTGTCATGTGGGATCCTAAAGTGAATAAACATTAGGAATTGACACCATAGTTACATGTTATAAGGTTGCGAACTGTTTGCTGACACCTATGAAAATCCGTTGATAAAATTAAACAAGTAAGTAAATGAATAAAGTTCAATTACTTGATATTAGTTTCTTCCCATACATGGATCGGAACACTTGTGTGTTTATTACGGATAAATTTAATAGAATTTTGTGATTCTAATTCTGGTGTTATAAATAAAAATATATACAACGCGAATGGTTCTTCACGATCGTTAGAAATAAATGGTGTAGCTTCAACAGTAAACGAACCTCTTCCAAGATCATTTTTTTGTATTTCTATGTATTGATCGTCACTAAAAATTAAGCCATATTCTGCTGATCGGACTGCAATTCTAACAACAGCCTCAGAATCTGTACTTAAACGATAATCAAAGTCGACGGTGAACGTAGTTAATTCATCTTCTATAGCTTCCTGTGGATAGTTGTACACAATTTCAACGCCATCTTCACACAGAGTTGGCAACTCTGCAGGTTCAAGTACGAATTTAAGTTCATCGTCTGTACCAATTACCCTCCCATCACTGATTGACAATTGGTATGAATCCTTTACATCTCTGCCATTAATAATCATTTCATTACCAACTACACGCGCAAAGTCACCAATAGTCCTCGTATATCCATCAGAAAGAGTACAATCGTAAATTATTATTTCACCTAGATTGGTAATCTCTAGGTAAGTATCATCAAGTTTCCAAAAGCCGTCATATTTATTACTTTCAGTTTCCGAGCCTGAATTGCAAGCTACTATGAATAAAACAGTTACAAAAATTAAAATACTTTTATACATCATTCAATTCCATTTTTTACAAAACGTTCGAACCCTGTGAACACTTTATATATTTTTACAATTTAGATATGTTATTGTTATTAAAATAACAATAAAGTCATATCGAAACGAAATAAGTAAGAGCAACTTACAACCCTACATAAGCGGACAAAAATTGTTGGCTATAATGTGGGGCGAAGCGAAACATAGCCAACTGTTTTTATTCCGTTTAAAGTACTTGTAATCAAGCACAGCAATACTTCAAGTTACAATACAAAAAATTAATTAACAAATATCAGAACTCCAAGGTCCGACCTCTACATCAGATCGACCACCTTTAATGACAATTTTAATTCCAATACCGTTATCCTTTACGAAATTTACTAAATAATCTTCAGTTTCTCCGCACAGAATATTATATAATCGATTACTTTGATCATTACTAATTGAAACAAAGCCAGGATCAATAGTTTCTTTAAGCTCTAAATACGATCCATCATTAATATATTTAAGCTCCGTTTTTCCTGTACTGGTTCTTTTTGAAAACTCTTGTCCAATCAGGTATTTTACAGTTTCTGGCTGCAAATTTTTGCCTTGATACGTATAGTCAGGGTGAGGCGTACTTTGACATGCAGCCAGACTCAACGCACTTGCTAATATAAATATAGATTTACTTTTCACTTCTTTACCTTTCATATAGATACATACATTAAAATATTGTTTGCTAGCGCCCACATAAGCGGACAAAAATTGTTGGTTATAATTTTGTGAGGAACGAACAATAGTCAACTGTTTTTGTTACGTTTAAAGCGCTTGTTAATTGTGTTTGGCTGTAATAATAACCTAATGAAAAAGATAACCAAAAGAAAATAAATTTCTAGTAACCTATTGAAAAACTTGTAATCAATTCAACTAAACAGCACTCTCGTGATGACTGTTGTGGCCAAGTAATTTTGGCCACAAATTTAGAGTTACTAATCAATACACTCTATCTCGTAATGTGCCCAAAAGTGAGACTGAGCGCTTTAAATTAGCTCGAGAAATGACATATCTAATCGTAAAAAAGAGCCAATAGGCTCTTTTTTAGTCTGTCTGATAAACGACAGCTAAGGACTAACAGTTTGGTGTTAGCCGATATGCGTTAGGCCACCCATGTAGTGTTGTAGCACTTTAGGTACTTCAATTCGACCATCTTCTAGTTGGTAGTTTTCTAATACGGCAACTAAAGTACGACCAACCGCTAAGCCTGAACCATTTAGTGTATGGATAAGCTCTGGCTTCTTTTTACCTGCAGGGCGAAAACGTGCTTGCAAACGGCGAGCTTGGAAATCACCGACGTTTGAACAAGAAGAAATTTCACGGTACACTTCTTGCGCCGGAACCCATACTTCAAGATCGTAGGTTTTTGTTGCACTAAAGCCCATATCACCCGTACATAACACCACTTTACGGTAAGGAAGTTCAAGGTTTTTAAGCACTTGCTCTGCGTGTGTTGTGATCTCTTCTAATGCTTCAAAGCTTTTTTCTGGATGCACAAACTGTACTAACTCTACTTTATCAAACTGATGCTGACGGATAAGACCACGTGTATCTCGGCCGTATGAACCCGCTTCACTTCTAAAACATGCAGTGTGCGCTGTGATCTTAATCGGCAAGTCATTTTCATCGTAGATAACGTCACGGCTCATATTAGTCAGAGGTACTTCAGCAGAAGGAATTAATGACATGCCAACCCCCTCTTCCGTTGCCGGTTTAGTATTGAAAAGATCATCACCAAATTTAGGCAGTTGCGTTGTACCGTATAAACTTTCTGAGTTCACTAACAATGGCACGTACATCTCTGTGTAGCCATGTTGGTTAGTGTGTAGGTTCAACATATATTGTGCCAGTGCACGATGTAGCTTGGCAATTTGACCTTGCATAACGATGAAACGAGAGCCACTGATTTTAACCGCAGATTTAAAGTCTAGCCCACCTAATGCTTCGCCGAGGTCAACGTGATCTTTTACATCAAAATCAAATGTCTTTGGAGTACCCCAGGTTGAAACTTCAACGTTTTCATCTTCATCTTTACCCACAGGCGCTGATTCATGCGGTAAATTAGGGATGGTATATGCGATCTCTTGAAGTTGCTCAGCAAGTTTATTGAACTCTTCTTTAGTTGCATCTAGTTGTGCACCAAAAGTCGCCATCTCTTCGCGTAACGCAGTGATATCTTCACCACGCTTTGCTGCCATACCAATCTCTTTTGAACGGCTATTACGCTCAGCCTGTAGGGATTCGGTTTGAATTTGTAATGATTTACGTTTCTCTTCTAATTCATTGATCAAGTCGATATCGAGCTTAAAACCACGATTAGCAAGCAATTTTGCTGTCTGTTCAATATCATTACGTAAAAACTTCGGATCTAACATTTTATTTCCCTAACTCTTTAAAACTAATAATGTGCCAATGTAGGCAGCTAAAATACAAACAACAACATTTAATGCGACGTTTAGCATCGCTTTTAATAGATCGCCCTGTTGAATCAACAATAGGTTATCCATCGAAAATGTTGAAAATGTGGTTAATGCCCCTAAGAATCCCACGCCAATGAGTGGCCACCAAGGAGAAGAGGTAATTGTTTCTTGTTGTACTAACTGAAAAATCGTTCCCATGATCAGAGAGCCCAATACATTAACGGCAAGTGTAGCAAATGGAAAACCTTTTCCAAAGAGGCTTATCATGCCTAGGCCAATTAAATAACGTAACGTTGCACCAAAAGCGCCACCCATAGCCACTAGGGTAATATTGATTACTATATTATTCATATCGCTTATTATCACTCTGTAAATTTAGCTGTTTTAGATAGTCCAATTTAGTACTAATCTGTTTTTCGAAACCACGATCCGTGGGATAATAAAAAACTTCATTTTTTAATGCTTCAGGCAAATAAACATCACCAGCTGCAAAAGCACCCAATTCATCATGCGCATAACGATAACCTTGGTTATGGCCTAAATCTTTCATGAGTTGTGTCGGCGCATTTCTGAGATGCATTGGCACGTCGAAATCAGGAAAGTCGCTAACGATCTGTTTTGCTTTAGCAAATGCTGTATATACTGCGTTGCTTTTCGGCGCAGCCGCACAATATACAATCGCTTGTGCAATGGCACGTTCACCTTCATAGGGGCCAACACGACTAAAACAATCCCAAGCGTTAATTGCTATTTGCATCGCTCTTGGGTCTGCATTGCCAATATCTTCCGAAGCAATGGCTAATAATCTTCTTGCGACATAAAGCGGATCGCAACCGCCTGCTAACATTCTTGCAAACCAATATAAGGATGCATCGACATCGGAACCTCGCACCGATTTATGAAACGCAGATATTAAATCGTAAAACAGATCGCCTTTATTATCAAAGCTCACCCCTTCTCGACCTGCAATTTCCATCAATAACTCTAAAGTGATCAAGCCATCGTTCGCCATATCGCTAAGTAACTCGAGGTAGTTAAGTGACTTACGCGCATCACCTTGCACTAAACTGGCTAGCTTTTGTTTAACACCATCTTCAAATCGAATCAGCTTATCTACTAAGCCATCTGGAGAATCACATGCTTGATCAATCACTAACTCTACTTCACTGTCTGTAAGTTTTTTTAAAAGATAAACGCGCGCTCTTGATAGCAGTGCATTATTTAATTCAAAAGAGGGATTTTCCGTTGTAGCACCAACAAATAAAATGGTGCCATCTTCAATAAAAGGTAAGAAAGCATCCTGCTGGCTTTTATTGAAGCGATGTACTTCGTCAACAAACAGTAATGTTCGCATGCCCGAGGCTTGATTCTGTTTCGCAACTTCTATAGCTGCTCGTATCTCTTTAATGCCCGATGTCACTGCCGAAAGGCGCTCAACATGGGCTTGGCAATAAGTCGCAATTAATTCAGCGAGTGTGGTTTTTCCTGTTCCCGGTGGCCCCCATAAAATCATAGAGTGAGCAGCGCCAGCTTCTAAAGCTTTACGCAGTGGTTTACCTTCACCAACGATATGTGATTGACCAATATATTGTGCAAAACCTTTAGGACGCATACGCGCAGCTAATGGCTGAAACTCATTATTGAGTTCAAAAAGATCACGCATTAACGTTGGTCATCCACTTCAACACCTGCCGGAATTTGAAAATTGAAAAGGCTATTATCTACTGTTTTTTTAGACGCTTTGTGTACTAATGAAAACGTACTTCGTTGCCCCTGTTCATCAATAACAATAAACTGCTTAATGTTATTGTTGCCATCAAACTCGAAGATAAAAGTTGTTAATTGGTCAGCAATTGGATTAATAACTGTAAATAGTTTTCCCTTATTGTTAACCTCATAGTTAGCCCACTGTTTTTCATCTGCGCCAGCTAATAATGCAAAAGGCGTATTGTCGATTGCATCACTGAAATTTATCAAGGTAACTTGTTCGATAAAGGGGCTGTAATACCAAATCGTTTTACCATTTGAAACGATTAACTCCTCTTCTGGAGAGGTTATTTTCCAATGAAACTTGCCAGGACGCAAAATCGTCATTTCACCGCTACTTTCGTTTAATAGTTTCCCTTCTGCACTAGAAACTTTTTGTACAAAAGAGGCATTAATTTGATCAAATAGTGCAAGCTTTTCTTTCAATTCTTTCGCTTCAACTGACAGTGCATGTGCAGTGCATGTACTAAGTACGAGAAACAGCGTTAATAGCGTTTTTTTCATTTTTAATCCTTAACTGGGGGAGGCGCTAATACATCTCTACTGCTGTTAGCACCAGAAGGCGCACTTATGACACCTTGCGCTTGTAATTGGTCGACTAATCGCGCTGAACGGTTATAGCCAATTCTAAACTTACGTTGAATACTTGAAATTGATACTTTACGTGTTTCCGTAATAAATGCGACAACTTCATCAAATAATGCATCAATCTCATTGTCCCCTTCAGCCTCTTCACCCGGCAAAATACTATCTAAGCTCATATCATCACTTAATATGTCTTGAATATAATTAGGCTCTCCGCGTTTTTTCCAGTCGGCAACAACTTTATGTACTTCATGATCATCCACAAATGCGCCATGTACACGCGCAGGTATACCAGTACCTGGAGGTAGATAAAGCATATCACCGTGTCCAAGTAGTGTTTCTGCACCTTGCATACCAAGAATGGTACGAGAATCAATTTTACTTGAAACTTGAAAGGCGATACGGGTGGGAATATTCGCTTTGATCAAACCGGTAATTACGTCCACCGATGGGCGCTGTGTTGCTAATATTAAATGAATACCAGCGGCACGCGCTTTTTGGGCGATACGGGTAATAAGCTCTTCACACTTTTTGCCAACAATCATCATCATATCGGCAAACTCATCAACAACCACAACGATGTTTGGTAGCTTTTCAAGATAAGGTGCGGTTTCATCCATGCTATCACCCTCTTTCCAGATAGGGTCAACTAATGGCTCACCAGCTTCAATCCCTGCTTTCACTTTTGCGTTGTATCCAGCCAATGTTCGAACACCTACTGCAGAAAGTAATTTATAGCGACGTTCCATTTCACCAACACACCAACGAAGTGCATTAGCGGCTTCTTTCATGTCGGTAACCACTTCTGTTAACAAGTGTGGGATCCCTTCATAAACACTTAATTCAAGCATTTTAGGGTCAATTAATATCATGCGTACATCTTCAGGTGCAGACTTATAAAGCAAGCTCACCAGCATACAGTTCACACCAACAGATTTACCTGAACCCGTTGTACCTGCCACTAATAGATGTGGCATCTTCCCAAGATCAACCACCACAGGCTCACCAGAGATATCTGCGCCTAACACCATCGAAAGTGGTGATTTTGCATCCATGAATGTTTGGCAGCCCATTACTTGCGAGGCATAAACGGTTTCACGATGTTTATTTGGAAGCTCTAGTGCAATAACAGCTTTACCCGGAATCTGATCTACAACACGCACACTCATGGCAGATAATGCACGTGCTAAATCTTTTTCAAGACTGGTGACAGTACTTACTTTCATACCTGGTGAAAGCGCAAGCTCAAAGCGGGTGATCACAGGTCCAGGTAATACATTAACCACTTCAGCTTTGATTTTAAACTCTAATAGTTTACTTTCAACTAAACGCGCTGCAGTTTGTAAATCTTCTTCAGATACTGGATGTGCTTTCTTATTTGGGCGGTCAAGCAAGTCAATACTCGGGAATGGCGCCATATTCTCATCAATTTTACGCTTAATGGTCGGCCTTGCATGTTCAGGTAGGTGTGAAAAATCAGGAATAATTTCAGGCTCATCTGATTCGGTTTCCATGAAACTGATTTCATTAATAGCATCATCAAACGGCGCATCAAATTGATCTTTTGGTGTATCAATTTCAACACTATTCTCCCCGAACACAAAATCTTCAACTTCAGCGATATCAATATCAGTAAAGGGAACTTGCTCAAATTCTTCTTCAATCACAGGTTCAATATCTGTTGGTTGTTGAACTGATTTGCGTAACTTGGATTTTTTAGCGACACTTTTGGTCGTATTTTTACGTTCATTTAACTCAGCTTGTAATGATTTTTCTTCACTTCTTAATTGCACCCGCTTGTCGTTCCACGCTTTTATCGCACTAGGTAATGCAATAAGTTGATTGATCATATGTATAGTTAACTCGCCTAAGCCATCAACTAAACGTAACCATGAAAAACCAAACAATAAGGTAATACCTGAGATGAGCAAGGTAAGTAAAATTAAATTAACGGCTAGTAAACTAAAGAAACCCAACATGCTTTGCGCGATGACATCGCCAATTAGGCCACCTGAAGGATAATAGTGAAAATCATTAAAGTTCAATGATGCTAAACCGGAAAGACTAAATACGGTGAAAATGAAGCCAATAATACGAAGGCTTAAATTAAGGTAATCAATGTCTAAACTGAACTTAGGCTTCCAAAATAATAGCCAAGCTAACACAGAAACAATCAAAGGAATGAGGTAAGCAAGTAGTCCGAAGGCATAAAAAAGTACATCAGCTGTCCAAGCGCCAACACGACCACCTGCATTTTGAATTTCAGCGACCCACTGCTGTTGTGACCAACTAGGGTCTACTGGAGAGAAGGAGAGCAGTGATATAGATACAAATACAGCACAGAAAAGGGTCATTATGACCCCTACTTCAAACAATTTCTGAACACCAGATAGATGGTTAATCATATTTTTTTTAAGCAAAACAAACCTCAAATAGGGGATATAAATTTAATCAAGAAAATCAGCAGGTAGTTGATGTCGTAAGCGTAACCATATTTTACCGCTGGCAAAAGCAGAATCTCGCACTGTTTGCATAATTTGTTGTGACTCACCTTTTTCAAGCACCGATTTTATATCTTCATAAAAGTTAAGGGCAATTGAACGAGCTTCACTGTTAGAGAAGTAAAAAATACCAACCTTACGATAAAGATCCTGTAAACCATTTAGAATAAGTACATATATCATGTTGTTCGAGGACACTGCGACTTGATGATAAAAACGGTAATCAAACTCTGTAAACTCTTCACTACTCGCATCAATAGAAGGAGTATTCGCTAAAAACTTCAATACGGATTGATTATTATGTTTAGCGGCCATACGCAAGATAATAGCGCTGATATTGGTACGCACGGACATGAGTTGGTCAATAAAGTCAGATCGTCTGTTAACATCTAAACGGGTTAAAGTACTTAGAATATTTAGGCCAGATGTTTCCCAAAAATCATTTACTTTAGTCGGTTTTCCATGGCGTATAGTTATCCAGCCGTCCTTTGATAAACGTTGCAAAACTTCACGTAACGTGGTGCGTGTTACGCCAATTTTATCGGCAAGAAAGCGTTCAGCCGGCAGCTCCGAGTTAATTGCGATGGTGCCATTCCAGATCGATTCAATCAGATATTGCTCAGCCACATCTGCTGGCCCTTTCGCTTTCATAATCATCGCTTGTTATACCTACTTTATTATTATACTGCTTTAATGATACCACAGTCAGTCTGAGCCAAAACATGATATGTTTCAATGACAAATATACAAATGTGATTATCTTCACATTGATTTTTGTAAACTTCATAAAGTACAGTGTTAAAAACATTAAGGTTTGAAATGTATAGCCCCTTAGTGGTACAAATAGGTCTATCAACAATTCAAGGAATTAATTGTGTTATCTACCTTAAAAAATCTATCTACCCAGCGCTGGCCTTGGTTATTACTCGCATTTAGTGCACTTGTATTAGAATTATGCGCACTTTATTTCCAACATGTTATGAAACTAGAGCCCTGTGTCATGTGTGTTTATGAACGCATTACCATGATGGGTATATTAATAGCAGGTTTAATTGGGGCAATTGGCCCACAACAACTCATGATCCGTTTACTTGCCTTTGCAGTATGGGGTGTTAGTGCCGTATGGGGATTAGCGCTTGCCGTTGAGCATGTCGGCTATCAGATGAATCCTTCCCCTTTTGCTACCTGTGACTTTTTCCCTAACTTTCCTAGCTGGGCTCCGTTACATGAATGGCTTCCGTGGTTATTTAACCCAACCGGCGATTGTGCCGATATCGTGTGGCAATTTTTAGGTTACTCTATGCCACAGTGGTTAATTGTCAGCTTTGCAGTTTATTGTGCACTATTTGTGGTGATTGCAGTCACTGCCCTATTGCCTAAAAAGTAATTAATTATTCTCGGCAATAAAAAAGGTAGCAATAATTTGCTACCTTTTTTGTTTGTGCGATTTATTTCGTTTACGAGTCATTATACCAATTCCGTTAATATAGTGATCAAATATTACCTAGGAAAAAGGAGTTAGTTCAAGGCGAAAATTGATGCAAATGGTTGTTCCCTTTACGAAATTTTCAACCTGAAATAGCTTCTTTTAACCAGTAAGATTGATCAGTTATTTAGTGGATTTGGTATTAAACCTGAATATCGATATGTTTACCTTTACCGTCAGGGCTTTCCACTGGCGCAACCGATTGCAATAACTGCATTGTTTGTTGCTCTGTTTGTTCATTGTTGGTTTTCATCAAATGTACATTCACTTTTTCAAGTGTATTAACTTTAGCTTGATGACTCATCACTGAACCTACCACACTCATATCCATTTTTACCCCTCCTTAATACCACACTAACTATAGCGCTAAATATTAGTTTCAGCGACTTTCACTTTATCGGCAAGCGGCGCAATAACTTGAGGGGTAAATTTTATAAACCTTGAATGTACTGTGCATGTGTTGAAAGCGACACAACATCGTCCAACTTTTGTTTCATGCTTTTATCACCCTTCACTAAAGCCGTGAAATAGTCGAGTAACATAGCCTTGTCTAATTCAGCTTTAGAGCCTGCGCCAATGTTCGTTAAATCAATAAAGAACTCATCAAATAGTGCCGAGAACTCTTCAACCACATCTAAGTTTAAAAACTGCTCGTCGTTATAGATACTTGGATATCCACCAAGCTGTTTATCTACAGCAAAAGAGAAACCTTTAACATTAGTTATCGTGGTCGCTTTTTGACATTTAAGCATACAACCATCTTCGATAGACGGTTTATTACAGCCGACAGTCTGCTGGAAGAAACATTGTCGACTGGTCATCATCAAAATGGGATGATAAATGCTGTATAACATTTTAAAGTTTTTCGGACGTTTAATATTACGTATCTGATTACGGTTTATCTCGTTTGAAATAAATGCACCGGCACAGTTTAGCTCTTCTTGTAAGGTTAACAGTGCATAGGAGTTAGTGGTATTTAGAAGTGGCCCTGCAATCCACTCAATACCGAGTTGGGTCGCTTTTAACGCAATACCTGTGTTGTTAGAGATAATACGTTTGGGTTTAACCGTTTCAAGTAGTCTCACTGATTCATCGTAATCTTTACCAATTAAGACCGCTGGGAACCATGGGATTAAACGTGGATTTTCAAGGAATATATCAATGTGTTTATTACAACGTTTTTTCCAGCTTTCAGGTAATTTAAAATAGATATCCCCTTCTGTTTTTTCAGCAAGATAGCTATCTTTCACATCACTGATAAGCAGTGATAATGTCGGTTGTGTAGATACTTTTTCAAACACTTCTAAAGCAGGAAGTTCAACAGGTGCAATCGGTTTTACTTTGCCATTAAGCAGGAATGCAATTTCATTTTTAATGGTCGTTAACTCTTTAAAAGGCACACTCAGCCCTTCATTTAATCCACTAAAGTCGATATTTTGTAATTCGAAATCACCATTTTTGAAGCTTTTAAAACGTTTTTCAATTGCCTCAGGTTGTATCGACGCTTCACCGGCGGCAATCAGGTTGCTTTGAGAATGCACGGTATGCTGCTGTTCTTCAAAAGCGATAGTGATACTTAAAGGTTTTCCTAATTGACCAGTAACTGCCATGGTTAGAATGGGTTTTTCAATACTAATATGCTTGATTTTATCGGCAACGGTTGCCGAAATTGCATTTTTCTGAGCAGATAATTCTGTTTGCACCTCTTGAATCTGCACAACGGATATAGCCCCATGCTCTTCATTAGCATGTTGGAAACTATTGTCGCGCGGATTATCGATGAACATATCTTTAGTTAAATTACCCTTTAAAAAAGAGTTGGTAAAATCACGATTAAATACTTTATAAAGATTACTGTTATCGTCCAGTAATTTACCTGTCTCAACAAATTGATTTATTTGTTGGCGCCAGCTATCAACTACAGTATGCACATATTGGGCACCTTTAATACGGCCCTCAATTTTTAATGAATCAACGCCAGCATCTACCAGCTCAGGTAGGTCGAAATAAGCAGAATTATCTTTTAAATTAAGTGGGAACTTATTACCTGCATCGGTGATTTCATATTCATCACGACAGGCTTGGCTACAACGACCACGATTACCAGAGTTACCGACACTCACCGAACTTGAATAACATTGCCCAGAAAAAGCGATACACAACGCGCCATGTACAAACACTTCAGTTAACACATCATGATCATGTGCAACTGTCGTTAACATTTTAACTTCAGGTAGATTCATCTCACGAGAAAGATTAACGCGTGTTGCACCAGCTTTCGCAAGAAATTCAATCTGCCCTGCATTATGCGTTGTTAACTGTGTGGAAGCGTGAATAAGCAGTGTAGGAAAATGTTTTTTTACTAAGTTAAACAACCCTAAATCTTGCACAATAATGCCATCAATAGTGGTGTTTACCAATTGGTTAAGTAGTTTAACAACACCTTTTATTTCATGTTCTAAAATAACCACATTAACCGTTAAAAACACTTCGCACTCAAAACGATGAGCAAGTCGTAAAATACCTTTTAATTGTTCAAAGGAGATATTAGTCGCGCGATTTCGAGCATTAAACATATCCAAGCCACAGTATATCGCATTCGCACCGGCAACAATCGCAGCTTTAATCGCATCCACATCACCACCAGGGGCTAACAGTTCTATTTTTCTAGTCATTACAAATCCATTCACACCTATTTTAATTGTTGGCGATTCTACCTACATCAATACCCTATTACTAGCAAAGACAAACTTATCTCAGATCAATAATAAGCCCTATGAGGGTCAATATGTTGCGACACAAAACATTTAATAATAGTGATAACAAATTGATATAAATTAATTGATATAAATATATTCCATAGCTACTTTTAAAAAGTTAATAAAATCCCACTGAACTAGTTATCTGATATTTATATGGAGAAAAGCATGAAGCTAACAATTGCACAGCGTTTATATGGAGGTTTCGCGAGTATCATCGTCATCATGTTTATTGTTTCAGGCATTGTTTGGTCGCAAAATAAAGCGATTCAAATTATCACGACTGAAGTGGAAAATGATGATGTGCCTGGTGTAATAGCCTACTTACAAGTATCAGATCAGCTTGCCGATATGCAAACTAATATATTGGAATACCTTTCAGGAGAGATGTCTGCAGTTGATAAATTTTCAGGTAACTACAATCAGTTTCAAGGATACTATAAAACCTTATATGCCTTAGAGTCTGCTAAACAATCTGACCGCGACAAAATGGCGATGATTGAGAAACTTGCCAATGAGTATGCTCAGCGGAGTAAAACAGAAATATTTGATCGCTACAGCCCTAAAACAGAGCAATGGGCACTCACACAAATCAAAGCTCTTGAGAAAGAGGGAGCTGAATTAGAACAATTATTAGACCGTTTAAAGGAGGAAGAGTTTGCTGATGCACTGAAATCGATAGACCTAGAGGAGTCTCTCAAAGATGACCTGCCAGGGGTGCGCTATTATTTAGAGCTTATTGATGAAGGGGGCGATATGTTAGCTTCTATCACTAGTTTTGTAGCAGGTGATGTTAGTAAAGTAGAAGCTTTTAAGAAAGATCAAGCTTCCTTTGAACTTTACCTGAATAAGTTAGCTCCACTTGAACAAAAGCCCAACGAAGTTGAAAATTTACGTAAAATTGGACAATACAAAGATAATATAGTTAGCACTGCCAACGAAATCTTTAAAAAATTCGACCCTACTGGTCGTGAAGCGGCCTTAAATACCGTCAATGACATGGAAGAGACAATTTTCAATAAATTAGAAGATATTTTAGATGAGTCTGCATTAGAAGAAAAAAACGATTCCAGCACAGCGCTAACGCTTGTTTCATCGATGTTAGAGAATATGGTTAGTCAATTATTAATCGCTACTATTTTAGCCGCAATTGTAGGTGCAACCATTGCGTATTTCTTATCGAATTCAATCAACCGTCGTCTTCAAAAAGTACTGACCGTTGCAGATCGTATCAGTGAAGGTGACTTAAGCTCAACAGCATTAGATAATATGGGTACAGATGAGATTGCAAAACTTGCCCTTGCGATGAATAAAATGAGTGATTCTTTAAATGCTCTACTCACAGATATTAATGATGTTGCCGTTTCTGTCGCCAGTGCTTCCTCTGATATTCAACAATCAAGTAGTGATCTAACCGACGGAAGTAATGAGCAAGCCCATAAATCATCCATGCTTGCAACTGCAATCGAAGAGATGTCTTCGACTGTATCAGAGGTGGCAATGCAAAGTAATCATGCATCTGAAAGCGCGACCGAATCTGGTAAACAAGCAAATATGGGGGGGGAAATCGTAAGAGATACTGTATCGGGTATAAACAAACTATCAGAAGTCGTCAATAACGCCTCTGAAACCGTTGATAAGCTCGGCGCACGAAGTGATGAAATCGGTGCTGTTATCCAGGTGATAAATGGCATTGCCGAACAAACTAATTTACTTGCACTTAATGCAGCTATTGAAGCAGCACGCGCTGGTGAGCAAGGTCGTGGGTTTGCAGTCGTAGCAGATGAAGTTAGAACATTAGCAGCCCGAACCAGTGAAGCAACTAAAGAGGTTGCTGCATCGATTGGAGCAATACAAGCAGATACACAAGCAGCCGTTACGAGTATTCTTGAAGGTAGTCAACAAGCCTCAGTAAGTGTTGAATTAGCAGAGAAAGCGGGACAATCATTAGAAACCATTGTTACAAGTGCTGTCAACTTAGATAGTATGATTGTTTCAATTGCTTCAGCAACTGAAGAGCAGTCGTCAACAACACAGGAGATGGCTCGTGACGTCGCGGTAATTCGTGATGCTTCGGACAATGCCCTTAATCTTGCAAGCAATACCTCTGAAAAAGCCAATAGAATGAGTGGATTAGCTACTGAACTTGAAAACTTAGTGAATAAATTTAAATTACGTTAATATTTTAAAATATCTCAAAAAAGGCCCCAATAATAACATTATTGGGGCCTTTTTCTTGATTCAAACATTGATTATGTAACTAATACCCATCGAATTAAGTATTCCAAGGGTTATTTGGATCATAAGGTGCTTCATCGGATTTTTCTTTGTTGGCACGTCTGTCTTTTGGACGTTCACTACTGCCACCTCTATTTCCCTGAGAGTTATCTCGATAAGGATGTTTTGAGGCTCCTCGAGAATGACGATTAAACTCACGATCATCACGCTTACGCTGACTATGCTCTTTATGTGCAGAAGCGGCCTTAGCTTGTGATAGTTCAATCGACTCGATAGTCAATTCCATCGGCTCACGTGGCACAATGTGTAAAGAAAAGCCGCGTTCGCGTGGCGCTAAATCAAACTCTGATTCACGTGCTTTAGGCATACGCTTAAAACGTGATAAGTAAAAGTTCTCTAATTTTATACGCGCCCATTCCGTTTTTTTCAAAAACTTCACGCTACCTGCAACAGAAGGGTTCACTTTAAAACAGTGAAATCGCATCGCTGCATATAATATTTTCCAGCCATAATGCTCAACAAGTTCAGTGAGTAATGTCTCTGTGCTTAGGCCATGTAACGGGTTATTTCGTTGTTCTTCTACACTTGGTTTCATTGTTCTTTCCAATTTAAAAAGCCTTAATAAATAGTATTAAGGCTTATTGGGGGATTTTATCTGAATTTAAAACAGCTGTCAGTAAATTGAAACTAAAGCAGTGGCCAGTTTTTAGCTATCAGCCGTCAGTAAAGTCAAAAATCAACAACTTGTTTATTTTGGCGTGTAGTTAAGCAAGCTTTGTGACAAACTAACCCCTTGCAACTTCAGTTGATTAACACGTTGTAAATAAGCGGCACCTTTTAACAGGTGTAACGCAACATCAACCGCTTTGCGCTCCGTGTAGCTTTCTAAATAAGTACCCTTCACCCAGCTATTGAATGCGCCTAAACTGGGTCCAGCCCAGATTTGATAATCCATTTCACGCCCTTTTTCACCGATATTTGACCAGCGTGAAGAAAGCCCTAAATACCATCGGAAAATTAGTGCCATTTTGCGTTTCGGGTTACTTTGAGCACGTGCTAACATTTCAGGATCACGCGCTTGGAAGAAATCGATTGTGCCAGCCCAAACATCATCTAAGTTTTGGCGGAAAATTTGCTTTTCGATTTTCTCTCGCTCAGCAGTAGGAATCGCTTCAATCGAGTCATAATTAACATATAGCTCGTAAAGTTTATTGGCGCGCATCGCAAACATGGTGCCACGTTTTACCACCTGTAGCTTCACGCCCATTTCAAACATATCGGCAGCCGGTGCCATGGTCACATCAGCCATCTCAACGCCCGCTAACAATTTACGGGTATACTCAGAAGCCCCAGCCTCAACACAAGCTTGATTCACCGAGCCTAACACAATGTATGCGGCTCCCATATTAAAGGCAGCCAATGTTGCTTCTGGGGTGCCGATGCCACCACCAGCACCAACGCGCAGTGCAGGGGAGAAATTATATTGTGCTTGGATCTCATCGCGCAGTGCAATGATGGTAGGTAAAAGCGTTAAAAACGGACGGTTATCCGTATGACCACCCGAATCCGCTTCCGCAGTAATATCATCGGCCATCGGCACACGCTTTGAAAGTTCAGCTTGTTTCGCGGTAATTTTGCCCTGTGCTAATAACTTATCTAATAACTTTTGCGGTGCAGGCTCCATAAAACGGCGCCCGACTTCAGTACGTGATACCTTTGCAATCACCTTGTTTTTAATATTAACCGAGCCATCAGGCTTCTCACTTAACCCTGCAACACGATACCAAACGATATGCTCGGTTAAGCCAAGGTATGCAGACGCTTCTACTGTTTCAACACCCAATTTTAGGAAACGCTCAACTGCGCCACGCTCTAATGCTTCCTCTGCTGGCGCATGGATCAGGTTTACCGCATAAGGACCATTTGGCAGTGCTGCTTGAATCCGTTTGATCGAATCTTCAATGACATCGGGTACTAAACCTGCAGCACCAAATGAACACAACAGCCCCGCTTTACCTAGCGCAATAACTAGCTCAACGGAAGCAATACCGTTAGCCATTGCACCACCGTGATAAGCGTATTTAACACCATGTTGCTTTTTAAAATCAGCATCGCCTAAATCTTCAGGATTAAGCGCTTGTGCAAATGCAACAACCGATTCACTGCTTGCATCACAAGTTGCTTGGCTAACACCTAACATGTCGCCACTTTTTGCAACATAAATAGGTTTATTCAAATCCATTAATGCACTTTTTACTGCATCAGAAGTTGTATTGATATTATTACTCGCGACTTTCCAAGCCCAATCAATCGGTTGTTGATTATTTAACGTTAATACACTCATTGTTATTTCCTAAACGGTGATATGAAAATCACCTTAAATTAGTTGTTTGTTCTTTTATTAAAACTTATCGTGATACCTTAAATGCTTAGGGCTAAGTCATTTAAGGCTAGATCAAGGCGAAAAAGCGCAGTTTAATGGTTTAAATGAGCATTTTTCAACGTAGAGATAGCCTTAAAGGACAACGACCTTAGTATTTAAGCTTCGATGATGCTAAGAACAATATCCTTCACTTCATAGATGCGTAGGCCATCCTTAGACAGATTCGCATCCCCCACTAAACGCACCTCACTATCGGTTTTGATAATATCAGTAATATGGACATCTAAACTCATCTGTTTATTTAGCGGCGTAATTTGTCCGCGGTATTTCCACACAACGTTAGTTAACGGGGCTTCAAAACGCGGGTTGTTAAAAGTTTTTCCTAAATCGTTTTTCAGGGCATAGGTTTGTAGCAATTCGATAATCGCTTCTACGCCTAATGAGCCTGGCATCACCGGATCTTGATGGAAGTGATAACGGAAGAACCAATCACTCGCATCAATAGTACGTTCACCATAGATATAAGCGAGTGACGCTTTACCACCACCTTCAACAATTGACACCGTATCGACAAAATTAAGTTGTCCGCCCGCTAAACGATAATGTGGCTTTGCAATGGGTGCTTTAAACAGTGATAAAGTCTTATCGGTAAGATCGATTTTTTCAACCTGAGCTGCAGGTGTATTATTATCGACAAACCATGCATTAGTTGTTTTGCCGTTATCGATACCCAATTGGTTCGCTAACGCATCCCCACCAAAGTAACCAAAAACAGCTTTACCTTTATAAAACGGCTCATCATCCACCAGCAAATCAAAGGTGAAACTCTGCACGATCATACCACCTGCCATAGTGGTGCTTAATAACACCGATTTATTAACAATGGTTTTACCGCGTAGATCCACTTTTCTTAATAGCTCACCTTCACCATCTAAGTTTCTAAAGAAAAGATCCTTTTCAGGATAAACCAAGGTGGTGCCCATATAGCCTGAGATAAAGCCATTAGGTTGCAGTGCAATCTCCATGATTAATGAATATGGCATCCAATTATCGACACTATTTTTAGTGAAGTACCATGCATCTGCAGGCACAAAATATTCCGCAATACAGCTGGCTGTTTTTTTAAGGTCTAAACGTTGCCCTTGCACATCAATCACTCGGGTAACAACTTGTAAATCACCACAGGGCGTTCTCGGCGGTATACGCCCTTTATAAACATCAAAGGCAGGACCAAAACAGTTAGAGATATTACCCGTTGCAAATTCAAACAGATGGTAAGGTGTAAATGGAAGGCTATCTGGCGTTCTATTTTGCCCTGCAACCATCGGAGCTTCAAAATGTTTGATTGGTGTCACGCCCTTCTCTTTCGGGGCATTAAAATCTGATTCAACACGCATTAATGGGCATTTTGCATCTTTAAAAGGTTGCACGCCGCGTTCATCGGTGATCAGGTGATTCTCCACCTCGTGAATCGCTTCCACAGGGATCTGCTCAACGTGACTTTCAAGCTCATTAAACGCAGACTCTACAGATGATTCGACTAAACTTGTATTGGCAGTGGGTAATAGTTGTACGTTACTTGGTAATGTCACGGGATACGCTGAATCTTCATCCTGTTCTTTAATTTCCATACACAGGTTTTTAAAGTCAACCACGGTTTTACCATCAAGAATAATATCGATGTTGGCCTTAATAAATGGACGTGGCGACATGCCCATCTCAACCACCTCTAAACGATAGGTTAAGGTATTAGTTTGCGGTAACACCTGCCCACGACAGCGTACAGTTTGTGGCTCTCCTTTCATTGGTTGGAAACGCGCGTTATTGACGGTGCCATTCATACCTAACCAAAGCATGTAAAACATTGCCACTTGCCCACAACCTTCTGACATTAACGAGCCCGCCATCACTTGATCGCCTTTAAAGTGACATGGGAAATACCAGTGATCCGGCGCGAGATCTTTCTGCCCCTCAATAAGGCCGAGTCCCCAATGACCACCAGTAGGATCAACTTTAGTGATACGTTCAATCATCAAGAATTTTTCAGATGAGAACTTCAGCGAAGGATTACGTCCTTGTTGATCATATTCAGGTCCAAAACATCCGGCGATATCACCATCTACTAGCTTCATCATATCAGCATAGTTATACTGCGTTTTGCTGTTTTTAATCAGTGGTGTAAAGCTTGATTTTTTAGCATTCGCAAAAGCCGCTTTATCTTTATCGTTATGAATAACGCCTTTACCGTCCGCTAACTCTTCATCGGTGAAGAACCCCGCACAGCCATTACGCATAATAAGCACTTTTTTATCGCCCACATAACAATCGTAGTGGAAGAAGAATAAAAGTTGCTCGCCATTTTTTGCATAGGAATCGATATGAATTTCATAGCGTAGTGTTTCACCACCAAAGGCCATATCTTCTAAAAAGGTTAATTCGCAATCGAGTAAACGATAGATTCGCTCACTTTTGTTTTGAAAGTCGATGCCGATATATGAGATAAGCATCAAATCACATTGACCCGATTCAACCGATACCGACCAAGGGATATGACCATCAATTAAAAACGGTGCGTCAACGGGAATATCATATTCCGTTGCCATGTATGATTTTTTATATTCGTTTACCTTGGCTTCAAGATCCGTCACACGGGTCACTAACAGGTAATCGGTCGTCGGGAGGCGAACGCGACGCGCATAACTGTCGATAATTCTATATTGTTCACCAAATACCTTACTAATGTCGCCCTCTGCAAATTCCACTAAATCGGCGGTATCAAAGATAACTTGCTTGGGTTTATTAAAACGCTCTTCAAGTTGTAAAGCAGGATAGTGATATCCCGCCGGCCCTTTAATTGCAAAACCTGTTTCTACTTGTTCGGGCGCGAACGTTGCTTGATTAACGACAGATGAAGGCGCTTGTCCCGCTACTGATTGTCCCGTTAACAATTGCGCTTGCAGTTTAATCAGTTTGGAAATTTGTTGCTCAGCGCCTTGTCGTGCGCGAATAAAGGCTTGGTGTGTTTGCGTTTGTTGTAAAATTTCACTGCTCGTTTCGCTGTTGATACTGTTTTTAGTCATGGTAACTTGCTCTGAAGAAGTGTGTGGCTTAATGGGCGATGTTGCCATTAGCGAAAGTGGTTGTTTAAGTGTAACAAGCGATAGGTCAATCCCATTATTCACAGGTGCCTTAACCTGCTTCATTTTATTAAACAGGGGGTTACCTTGGTGTTGCAAAATTGATTGTTCAATATCGATGCCACCTAGAACAATCGGTTTAATCAACGAAAAAGGCTTTTTACTGTTTGCATCATTGGCTTTAGTGATTAACTGATATGGCTGTTTGGGTGCGCTTAAAATCAGATGTGCACAGCTCATATCTTTGCCCAGACCATTAACGGCGATTTTCTCTGCTATCCCTGTATTTAAATTAAGGGCCGATTTAATCAAACTTACCATCCCCGAGGCATTAAACAGATGACCTACTTGGCGTTTAACACTATCAATATTGGCGTTACTATAACATTGCGAAAAAGCCTGTATTTCCGCTTGATTATCCGCAATGAAACCACTGGCAAAGGCTTCTACCTGTTGAACTTGTTGTGGTTGAATCGCCGCTTGCTGACATGCTTGTTTTACGGCACGTTGTATTGCGTTGCTATCACTGCCACTGGCAAAGCTAATCGCATCAATCTGTGCATAACGGTTGTGCGATTCCTGTAACGCCGATTTTAATACTATCGCGCCCGCGCCCTCACCTACTGTCCAGCGATGATGATCCAGTATATTGTCTTGAATTTGCCCTTGAGGGTTTTCTTCTACTGTCCCGTAACGCTGACGCAAACTAATGTTTTCAAAGGATCCCGCTAAATCAACGGCGGCTATCACAACCGCTTCTACATCGGACGTCGCAAACAGGTTTTGTGCTAGCTCTGTGCAACGGTATACCGAATTTTCTTCACTCGATACCGTGAACGCAGGGCCACTGAAATCCCAAAGTGCAGAGATACGTGATGCCATGATATTACCGATAAAACTCGTGTATTGGTTTAACTGCGCGGCACTGGCGATACTCTCTTTACAAATATTAATCAGCTCTGATTGTTCAGCGGCTGTTAAATGGATCCCCTGTTGCTCAAGACTTTGATCAATTTGCGTGCTTAAATTAACGCGCCCACGATACTGATGTAGGTCTAGCTCTAACCCCATTGCGACTAATACAGCAACATTAGCGCCCTCTTTTAAGCCCGCCTGTTGCACTGCATTATCAGCAACCTTCATCATCATAAGTTGCTGTGGGATCAAACAATCCTGAGGGTTAGGTGGTACTTTAAAGCGAAGAAAGTCGATATCAAACTGCTCTACATAACCCCCTTTAGGTGCATTGCTTAAACCCAGTGTTTGCTTGACGACACGGTTTTTCTCTATCCCTTTCCAGCGCTTTGCTGGTAATTCGCGGAAGGTATTGCCATTGTTATCAAGTAGCGTTTTAAAGTCAGCAAGATCACTAATATCTCCGACCATACAATCCATGCCAACAATAGCCATCGGCGCAAGTGCTTTAACCGAATTGCTATTTGCTGTTAATAATGGCGTATTTCCCGCTTGTAAAACAAGGTGTGCGTTACTGCCACCAAAACCGAAAACACTGACGCCCGCTGTTCGCGCTTTACCAGTCTGAGTTGGCCAATTAACCGTATCAATTGGCATCTGCTCACTGGTTAGAAAGGCTTGTTTGGTGTTAATGGCATTATTTAAACTAATGGTTGCCGGAATAACGCCTTCGTTCAGCGCATAAATCGCCTTAGTCACACCGGGCATGCCGGCCGCGGTTAACAGGTGACCTAAATTCGATTTAGCAGAGCCTAATAACGGCTTATGGTTATATTGGCTAAAGAAGGTTTCCATCGACGCCAGTTCGACCTTATCTCCCTTTGGCGTACCAGTTGCGTGACATTCAATATAATCAACCTCAGCTGGCGATATTTGCGCATCTTGGTAGGCACGTTGATAGGCAAGCACTTGGCCTTTACTATTCGGGCTTAATACAAACTCTCCCTTACCATCGTTAGACAGTGCACCACCTTTGATTACCGCATGGATAGTATCGCCATCGCGCAGTGCGTCACTGTGGCGTTTTAGCACCATCATTCCCGCACCTTCTGCAGCAAATAGCCCTTGTGAGTCTTTATCAAAGGGGGCATGTTTATTGTTTGCTGGAAACGCTTGGAAAATAGAGAATCCCATATTAACAAACATCGGATCAGCACCCGAAATCGCACCGGCGAGCATCATATCAGCGCGCCCGGTATGCAGGTAATCGCAGGCAAGTTTTATGCTATAACAGGAAGAAGCACAGGCAGCATCAAGTGAAAAGTGTGTCCCACCTAGCCCAGATGCCTTCGCTAATAAAGCGGAAGGGTAACCTGCAACTAAGGCATTATCAGGGTTAATCGCTAACGGTTTTGTGAAGTTAGTTAACTGAACAGCATCGCCACTGAGCTGTTTCAGTGCATGTTCCACAACATGATAATAAAAAGGCAAAAAGAGATGATTTGAGGTTTTTGTTGGAAATGACAAATTACCTAAAATTAGACCACAATCTTGCAGTGCATCACTGTTCCAGTAACCTGCATCTTTTAATGCTTGCTCAGTAACGTACAAGCCCCATTTATTAATATCATCTAATTGATGAAGGTAATCGCTATTGAGGCCTCGCGCGCTAAAAGGAGAAGCAACAAATTCAAACCCACGAATATAACCACCGTACATGCAGTAGAACTTATCGGTATCGCCCTTTTGACCAAGATATTTCGCAGGATCAACGCCCATCTCAGCAGCCGTGATCGGTGTTCTATTATCCTGTTTATTTAATAATTGCGTCCAAAACGCCTCTGGTTGACTTGAACCAGGAAACAGATTTGCAATACCAACAATGGCAATGTTTTCCATAAATATTCTCATTTTTCACGGCATAGGCCGTTTAATTTAATACGTTAATTAGAAACTTGCTGAATCAGTGAACCACTGAAAAAGCATTCAATATCGATAGCTACGCCAAAACTAATTAATTTGGCCACCGCACGTGCATAGGTCAACTGATCATCGGTGCCTTTGGCATTCACGGGCACGGTCAAATGTGCCTGTTCACGGCCTTTTAAAATCTTATCGGTCCAACTCGAAAGTGATCGTCCTGCGCCCATCTCAATAAATACCTGTGCCTGTTTATCCGCCAAAGCATCAATTAAACGCGGAAAATCAACGCGCTCACAGAGACATTTTGCAATGCTCACTGCAATCGCCTTTTGGTGTTGCGGAATCGGTAAGTAACAGGAGCTAGATATCATCTTGGTGCTAATACGCTCAGTCACTGGCATGTTATACAGCGCAAGCATATTGTCATACTCTTGATAAGCAGGCTCACTGTGAATGGCATTGGCCATATTAAGTGGCATTGCACGTACACCAAGGCGTTCGATCACTTGTAAACAATCCGCAGGAAAACCACCAATCACTAATGAATCGGGTGTATTGACAATGGTAATATAAACTCGCTCTGCAGGCTTAATGGCCGCATTCACTTGCTCTACACTGCCTTTAATGGTGTAGGTTTCCCATATTTGTTCAAACTCACCGTCGTTAATATCTGGCAAATCCCAAAGCTTGCGAATCGCGCGAAGTTCACTGGAAAGTTGATGATTAAAGGTATCGGAGTTCGCCAAACGTTCACTCATTAAGCCCGGATTATGCCAACAACCAAGCGCGGCAAACATGCTCACCTCTCCCATGCTGTAGCCACTGGCAAAATCAGCGTTAAGCTTAAAGACTTGTTCAAATATTTTAGTAAATACACAGGCGTAGCCGACACCACACTCAGCGATATTAGCTAAGCTATTACGTAGCTCAAGATCGCGTTGTTTTAGTGTTTTAAAATCTAATGCCAGCACTGATCGCGGGTTTAATAATTCATCTTTTAACGACGCACTAATATCATCAGCCAAGCCAATGACGTGTGGATATATTGCTGGAAAAAGATGAAAAAGATCACGCCCAAGCCCAACATAAGTTGCACCGATGCCAGGATAAAGAAAGGCCGTTTTGGCGTTTTTATTCGGCACACTGCTAAAATAACTTCCCTTGGGTGTTTTCCAATCACCCTCATCGATAAAAGCTTGTTTAATGCCATTTAAGGCCAGTTTTATTTCGCGTGTTAACTCATCCCATGATTGGGCGATGAATACAGCATGATAATTAAAATTGCCCTGTTTAAAGATTTGATAACACTGTTTAGCTTTATCTTTAAATTCACATTGTGGGTCATTAGTCTCCGCGCTTAATGCTTCTACACGTTGCAATAAGGTTTTTTGATCATCAGCCCCAACAATAAACAGTGCTTGTTTGCCATGAGACATAAAACCATTTGCGTGCACTGATTGTCTGTCTTCGGCGTGTAAAACAACATGACTGTATGTTTGATCTGTTAACAAGCTATAGGCATAAGTTCGTGCATTTCCCCTGTTGGTAAACACTGGTGCGGCTTGATTAAACAGGTAAAAAGGCGCGCTTAACCACTTATCTAACAACGCTGTCTGTGGTGATTGCCAATCCTTAATAGCAGGACGATAGCGCTGTTGTAAGGCAATAACAGTGTGGATCAACCCCATAAGCTGCGAAACCATACCCGCCTCACCAAGCACACTTTTATGACAACTCACTGCGGTGGTTAATGTTTTACAAGGTGTGTGATTGCACGATTCACTATAAGCGGTCAGTAATGCCTGTTGCTCAAAATCACACAACTGTTTATTTATACAGGACGAGACTTCAACACCACTAATCTGATCACCAGTAAGCCCCGCTTTATTTAAGGAGTCTTTAATCACCGTTGCCATATTGGCATGGGTGCTAGTGCAACTATTATTGATGCTGGCGTAAACATAACTCTGCTGTTGCTGCGCAAACTTAGCACTGCTAAGTAATAAACAACTACTACCCTGTAACGAGGCATAACCGTTAAAACTGCTATCAAAACTGATACTGGCGTTATCGACATTCGTGACAGCAGTATTAAGTGAAGCGCTAATAATCAACACCGCAACATCATCGCAACAGATAATCTGTTCGCTACGCAACAGTGCATCGCTGAGTGAATGAACAGACTCATAACTAAAGTGAGCCTGTGTAGCCCCTTCTGTCTGTTCAACACTCTCTTTCTCTTGTACAACTAAAACAGCAACCTGTTTAGCGGATAACTGATTTGCTAAGAGAACTGGGGTGGCACAGCGTTTACATAGCTCAGAGTAACTACCCGTTAAGGGCGTTGAGTTACTGAGCGCATCACCATAATACAAACTCGCTTCAACGTGATCGATACTGTGTAGATCATTATAGATCGCGTTAAAACCGATCACCGACAGCACAGTTTGCATCACTTTTACTGTCATTATTTAGCCACTTTTAAAAAGAGATCATTCAAGCTTTCACTCGCCGTCACCTGTGCACCAGTTACCTTTGCAAGGATAACCTTTTGTGCATCAATCAGGCTTACATCAGCAATGACTTTTTTATTGCGTTTGTTAGCGGTCACCTTTAACTGCAAATAAAATGGCTGATCTACTGGTACTTCCCGATAAACCGTCCACTGCAATGTAGCCGTTGGTAAACTACCAAGGCCTAATTGTTGTCGAACCCATACCAGTAACGCTTGATAAACCAGATCATTAGCAAAAACATTATTCAGGGTAATATCAAACTCACCCTGTTGTTGCTGTACTGAACTTGGGATCAAGCAAGACAGTAATAACCCCTCTTCATCACAGTAATTAACGGCGTTTATACCCTGTAAGGTTTCACCATGAAATAGCGTGCCGTCTTCATATAAACAATGTGATTCAGTAACAAGTTCTGGCAGCTTTGAAGCATACAGTGGCGAAGTCGACCTTGTTTTTGACAGTGTTAAGGTTGCTGCGTAGTGAAAGGTGGTTTTATCCCCCTGTTCACTGGCAATTTTAACTTCCACCTTAAGTTGTTCATTACTCTCTTCAAGTAAGTTAAGGTCAATCGCATAATCACTTGCCTGAGTGCCATCAAAGATGATGCCTTTAAACAGTTTATAGTTACTTAACCCCTGATAATGATAATCAGGGTAAGTTGCTGTGACCGCCTCGACCATCCATGCAATAGCGCAAACCGTTGGAAACACCGCGTTATCACCAATTTGATGATCACTGAAAAAAGGATTGTTAGCCGTTAAAAGATGCTTAGTTAAACGACTAACTTGTGGCTTTTTTACAGCACTCTCCTGTGTATCAGCTTCACCGCCCATATCATTGCCCACTAAAATTTGTGCACAACGATTACTATCGGCCGCTAATTCACTAACCAATAACTGTGCCCCTGCATCTAAGGGAATGATGTACACACCACGATCATTAAACATACGTTTAAGTGCAGGTGTAACCATGCCACCATCCCAAGGACCCCAATTAAAACTTAACACTTGAGCAGAAGGATTAAGGGCCTTAAAGCGGTATGCTGTTTTATTTAGGATATCATTGGCCATCGCATAATCGGACTGACCAAGGTTTCCGTAGAAACCAGCCGCCGATGAAAACAAAACCAGGTGTTTGATATTTGCTTGCTCAGTGCAGCTTAATAGCGACAATAATCCCTCGATTTTAGTGTTATAAACCGCTTCCAATTCACTTAAGGATTTTTGCTCGATTAATTTATCCGCTAATACGCCTGCGCCATGAATTAGCCCAGTAATACCTCCCCACAGATCCGTGATGGGTGATACCGCATCTTGAACGCTTTGACTATTGGTCACGTCGGCACTCACATATTGCGCCAAGCCACCAGCAGCCTCAATTGCCAGTAAGGTTTGTGTGATCTCGCGATTGGCAATGATGGGTTTGATGAAATTCGTCACTGCAATAGGCGTTGGCTTTTCGCCCGATGCGATCAAGTGCTGCATCGCAGCTTTTTTCAGTTCACCTTCATCGCTAATACCCTGCGCCCAACTTGGCTCATTGTCATCATATTGAGAGCGACCTAATAAGATAAATTTAGATTGGTAAGTTTTCGCTAAACGGATCACACAATGCGCGGTAACGCCTTTTGCCCCACCACTAACTAAAAACAGTGAGTTTTCATCGATGCTATTACCCGCCTGAAGCGCGTAACTGTCAGTTTGCTCAGCGATAAGTGTTAGGCGACCATTTGTATTAAAGCCGATTTCTACTGGCGATGCTTGTGTTGCGTTTAACTCATCAAATACAATGTTTGCCACTTTATCGGCACCAAACTTACTGGCGACATCAATCGCACGACAGAATACTGATGGCCACTCATGGCTGAGTGTTTTCACTAATCCCGTTAAACCAGTTTGTACTAAATCACTGTTTAACTCGTTATTGTCAACTCCAAAAGCGCCACCTTGGCGTGTTAACACTAAAAACGATGAACGGGCATCACTATTATTTGTTTCATTACTTGCAAGGCCGGTTAGCTTGGCAAGTAAAAATGCAAGTTGTAAACCTTGTTGACTAGATTGCGGATATTCGATGCCATCAATCGCCGTTTTACCTTGCAGATAAATCACCGCATGCCAAACATTTTGTGTGGCTAAAATGGCAACTAACTCTTTCTCATCAAGTTGTTCAAGTGCAACACGATTGATCGCCTTAGAAAACGTTTTAGAGGTTGTACTCTCTACCCAAGCTGGAGTTAATACAGTCACAGCCCAGCCCTGTTGATTTAGTTTTTCAGCAAGACGTACTGCGCTTCCTTCCCCATCGTCGACCAATAATAGGTTTTCGCCATTTAAACTTTTAACGTCTGTTTCAACGGCATCAAGATGTTTAACGACAACTATACTGCTTGGCGCTGGGGTAAAATCATTATTGATTTCACTCACTACTGGTGTTTCAGTTGATGTTGTTGCAGCTTGCTCAATATTTGCCTTAACTGGCATCGCACCGCTAGCTTTCTCTTTCATGTAAGCCACGATTTCACCTAAAGTGCGAAGCTCAGCTAAATCCTCTGGATTTAACTCAGGTAGATCAGTGATTTCATCTTGCACCGAGCCTAAAATTTCAACACGTTTGATTGAATCGATCCCTAAATCCGCTTCCATATCCATGTTAAGCTCTAGCATCTCCGTTGGGTAACCAGTTTTATCGGCAACCACGGTCATCATTACGGTTTGGATTTTATCTAAATCAATTGCAGTCGCTGCTGGTGTTAGCGTTGGCGCAGTTTGCATCGCACCACTGGCTTTCTCTTTCATGTAAGCCACAATTTCACCTAAGGTGCGAAGCTCGGCTAAATCCTCTGGATTTAACTCTGGAAGATCGGTGATTTCATCTTGTACTGCTCCCAAGATCTCAACACGTTTGATCGAATCGATCCCTAAATCCGCTTCCATGTCCATGCTAAGTTCTAGCATCTCCGTTGGGTAACCCGTTTTATCGGCAACAACTGACATCATCACGGTTTGGATTTTATCTAAATCGATTGCAGTCGCTACAGGTGCTGGAGTTAGCGTTGCCCCTGTTGGCGAAGTTTGCATAGCACCGCTAGCTTTCTCTTTCATGTAAGCGACGATTTCACCTAAGGTGCGAAGCTCGGCTAAATCCTCTGGATTTAACTCTGGAAGATCGGTGATTTCATCTTGTACTGCTCCCAAGATCTCAACACGTTTGATTGAATCGATCCCTAAATCGGCTTCCATATCCATGCTCAGTTCAAGCATCTCCGTTGGATAACCGGTTTTATCGGCAACCACGGTCATCATCACATTTTGGATTTTATCTAAATCAATTGAAGCCGCGGTTTGTGGTGCTATTGGTGATATTGGTGCAGTCGCTTGAGCTAACACCGGTGAAGCAACCTCTGCTTTAGATTGCATATAGCTAACAATTTCACCTAGCGTACGAAGCTCAGCTAAATCCTCTGGATTTAACTCTGGAAGATCGGTGATTTCATCTTGTACCGCGCCCAGAATCTCAACGCGTTTGATTGAATCGATACCTAAATCGGCTTCCATATCCATGCTAAGCTCAAGCATCTCCGTTGGGTAACCGGTTTTATCGGCAACCACGGTCATCATCACGGTTTGGATTTTATCTAAATCGATTGAAGCCGCGGTTTGTGGTGCTATTGGTGATATTGGTGCAGCCGCTTGAACTAACACCGGTGAAGCAACCTCTGCTTTTGATTGCATATAGTTAACAATTTCACCTAAGGTACGAAGCTCAGCTAAATCCTCTGGATTTAACTCAGGAAGATCGGTGATTTCATCTTGCACCGCGCCCAGAATCTCAACGCGTTTGATTGAATCGATACCTAAATCGGCTTCCATATCCATGCTAAGCTCTAGCATCTCCGTTGGATAACCGGTTTTATCGGCCACAACTTCCATCATCACATTTTGGATTTTATCTAAATCAATTGAAGCCGTGCTTTGTGATGCTATTGGAGCAGTCGCTTGAACTAACACCGGTGAAGCAACCTCTGCTTTAGATTGCATATAGTTAACAATTTCACCTAAGGTACGAAGCTCGGCTAAATCCTCTGGATTTAACTCAGGTAGATCTGATATTTCATCTTGCACCGCGCCTAGAATTTCAACGCGTTTAATTGAATCGATCCCTAAATCGGCTTCCATGTCCATGCTAAGCTCTAGCATCTCCGTTGGATAACCGGTTTTATCGGCCACAACTTTCATCATCACATTTTGGATTTTATCTAAATCGATTGCAGCCGTGCTTTGTGGTGCTATTGGTGATATTGGTGCAGCCGCTTGAGCTAACACCGGTGAAGCAACCTCTGCTTTAGATTGCATATAACTGACAATTTCACCTAAGGTGCGAAGCTCAGCTAAATCCTCTGGATTTAACTCAGGAAGATCAGATACTTCATCTTGCACCGCGCCCAGAATCTCAACGCGTTTAATTGAATCGATCCCTAAATCGGCTTCCATGTCCATGCTCAGTTCAAGCATCTCCGTTGGATAACCGGTTTTATCGGCCACAACTTCCATCATCACATTTTGGATTTTATCTACATTAACGGCCGGTGTAGGTGTTACCTTTGTAGTAACAGGGACAACTTCAACGGTTGCTTGTGATTGCATCGACTGTTGCTTCACTGGCTGTGCAACTTGCACAGGCTCAGCAGTTTTAACTGCAGTTTTCGGCTCAATATTACCAGTAACTTGAGGTTGTACCGCATGGCTAGGTGGCGTTGTTGCAGTAACAGTTGTAGTAACATCAGCAGAGAGGCCATCAAGCATCTTACTCATGTTTTCTGTTTGACTGTTTAAATAAGTTTCATGAACACGCAATGTTTCCGACTGGAAATCATGGTACATGCTCAGTGTTTTATCTAACCCTGACGGTAACTGTGTTTCACCCGTTTGCGCAGCTAATACTTCTTGGAATGTTTTGGCGTACTCCTGAGGCCCCTGCATATAAGCTTGATGCACATCGAGTAACTGTGATTGATGATTGACAAAATTTTCGACACTACGCTCAATCGCATTAGCCGTTTCGACAGCGTTAGGTTGGTTTGAACCCTGAGGTTGGCCAGCACTTTTATCTACATAAACGATTTTTTCAACTTCGACGATCTTCTCAACGATCACCTCTTTAATCACCTCTTTGACCTGTGCAGGTGCGCTGTTAGTAATGGTCCAATCATCGTTTAACGCTTCATCAAATGCTTTTTTAGTTTTCGGGCTCACATAAGCGGCACCTGTTAACTTCATCGCTAGTGGTGATTTTTTCGGTGCGACTAACGGGCGTTGCTGCGCTGAGTAGGGGTCAATGTTGTCAAGTTGTATGCCTAATACAGCCATCTCAACGGCAGCTAAACGTAGTTGCTGATCGGCTGATTTTTTCGCATTCGCATTGATTGCAATGCTGATAACATCACTTTTATCTTGCAAAATGTTATCCACTAAACGTGTTAGTACGTTTTTAGGGCCAAACTCAACAAAAATACGTCCACCCGCATCATAAAGGTTTTCTATCTGCTCATTAAAATGTACTGACTGTAAAATATGGTTTTTCAGTGCAGCTTGGATTTCAACGCCATTATTTGGATGTGCCTTCGCAGTACCATTAGCAAACACAGGAATAGTAGGCGAATTAAATTCAACCGTATCAATCGCATCGGCAAACGGCTTTTGTGCATGCCCCACTAACTCGGTATGGAAAGCTGCTGAAACTGGCAACTTAACCACTTTGTAACCCTTGTTTTGTAACTGCTCAACCGCCACTTCAACTTGTGCGGTCACACCCGCAATCACAACCTGATTATTGGAGTTGTAATTAGCAATCGAAACGCCTTCAATCGCTTCAATATCTTTAGCAACATCATTTGGCGCACCAACAACAGCAGCCATAGTACCTGCATCGAAGTTTTCATCTTCAGGCGCAGCCATTGCAGCACCTCGGCTACGTGCAAGCGAAAGGTAATCTTGCTCAGCAAGAACGCCCGCGGCCCACAGTGCAGTTAACTCACCGAAACTATGTCCTGCAGCAAAGTCCGCTTTTAGGCCCGCTTGTTTAAAAATATTAAACAAACCAGCACTAAAGGTGCCGATAGCCGGTTGTGCATGCTGCGTTAAACGTAACTGTGTTTCTTGATCTTTTCGTTGATCAGCAGAGAAAACAGGGATCGGGAAAACCGTTGCAGATAATTGCGCTTGGTTTTTATCAGTAAACTGTTTGTCCATTGCTGCGCTGGTGGCAAGCATATCAGGGAAGTTACAAGTTAAATCGCGTCCCATATTGACATATTGCGAGCCTTGTCCAGAAAACAGCGCAACGACTTTGCCCTGTGTCTCGAGCCCTGTTTCACGGTAATAGATACCCGTTGGTTTGCTCCACGCTTTAGCATCAGAAGCTAAAGCTTTAATAATCTGCTCAATAGCCTTGATCGCTTGTTGCGCATTTTTTGCCACAAAACCGCAACGTGCTAATTCGGCATGCGGCGTTTTAAATGGATTTTCTGCTAATAAACTATTAAATGCATAAGCTTGTAGATCTGCCTCTACTGACAGGTTTGATAGATATTGCGTTAATCGCGATTGTAATGATGATTTATCCTTCGCGCTGATAACAACGGTTTGTGCAACTTCATTCAGACGATAAGCTTCGCTGTGCGTCGCTTTGTACTCTTCTAAAACAAAGTGGAAGTTAGTACCACCAAAGCCAAATGAACTGATACCTGCACGGCGTTTAACACCATCGGCACGTGGCATCCAAGGACGTGTTTCGTTATTCACATACAGTGGTGTATTTTCTATCTCTAAATTAGGATTAGGTTTATCAACATTAATCGTTGCCGGTAATACCTTGTGATGCAGTGCAAGTGCGGCTTTAATCAGACCCGCTGTGCCTGCAGCGGCTTTTGTATGACCCACCTGTGACTTGACTGAGCCTAATGCAATATGTTGTTTTTGTTCGTTATTTTCACTAAAGAGCGTATTTAAACCACTAAACTCGGCAGCATCACCGGCTTTAGTTCCCGTACCATGCGCTTCGATTAAACCACAGGTTAACGGATCAAAACCCGCATCTTGGTAAGCACGTTTAAGCGCTTTCACTTGACCCGATGGACGCGGTGCATAGATTGATTTAAAGCGACCATCGGAAGAGCTACCGATACCTTTGATAAGCGCATAGATTTTATCGCCATCACGCTCTGCATCTTCAAGACGCTTTAAGGCAATCATGCCAACACCTTCACCGATCATCATCCCCTTTGAGTTTTCATCAAAAGGACGAATATCATCACCATCGGTAAATGCAGGTGTTTTCGCAAAAGACATGTACATAAACGGCGAGTTATCACAACAAACGCCACCAGAAATCATCATCTCTGAACGATGCTCTAGCAGGTCTGAAACCGCCATTTTGATGGCAGCCAGTGATCCAGCACAGGCTGCATCTACGACGCAGTTTGTACCACCAAAATCAAAACGGTTAGCGATACGACCGGCAATCACATTACCTAACATCCCCGGAAATGAGTTTTCTTCCCATGGAATAAATGCTTTTTTGTATTTGTCGATAATCACCTGACGATCGCTTTCACTCACCCCTGAGGCTTTAAGCACTTTATCAAGTACAGGCCCCTGTAAACGAGAGGTTAACGGGCCAATCTGTTTTTGTCCGCCACCAACACCTAAGGTAATACCGATTTTATCGCGATCATAAGCATTTTCATCGCTAATACCCGCATCGGCTAACACATCACGCGCCACAACCAGCGACATCAACTGAGTAATATCGGTTAACTCTAAAATATTAGGTGGTAAGCCAAACTCCATTGGGTCAAAGTCGATTTCAGGCAAGAAACCACCACGTTTACAATAGGTTTTATCAGCAGCTTTTTTATCACTAGAGTAATAATCATCAATCGCCCAACGATCTTCAGGCACATCTTGAATGCCATTCACGGACTCAACAATATTGTCCCAGAATTGGTCTAGGTTTTTCGTCTCGGCAAATACCGACGCCATACCAACAATGGCGATAGGACAATCTTGAAGTCGAGAATTCAATTTTTTATCTTGCTCTGTTTCAATGACATCAAGATGTTGTTCGTTAGACATGTTGTTACTCCAATTAAGATTTGCTTGCATTTTCAGTTAAATTTTCATCATTAGACTTATCTTCTAATAACCGAAAACGACTTAAAAATTCGTTATAATTTTTTACCAGCACACGGCGAATAGGAAACGGTGCTTGGCTTAATACATGGCGAAGGTAGCGCCCTGCGGCTTGATAATCATCATCACTATAAAGGTCGACATAAACCCACTGGCTATTGAGGTCGTGTGCCATTAATAGCGAGGTTTTGCTGTTCGGGCCTGCAGCTAATATCTCTGGTAATTTAATCAAATACACTTGTATGACATCTAGCGTCGTTAAACGCTCAGTGGGCGCATCCCCCATCTGCTCACGCATCTGATTTAAAAAATCGCTCATCGCCTGTGGCGACACCACCGAATTAATCACCTCGTGAGACAAGCTTTCTTCGATGGCCACCTGCGCATAACTTGCATCTAATGTCGATTCATCAAAGTCTTGCATCTCCGACAAACGTGATACACCGTGACGTTTTAAACAGCGCTGTAATCCAGCGCGTGAAGCATTGGGGTTGATATACGTTTTGCAGACATTGAGTAACTCATCTAACGATAACTTAAGTCGCAGTCGCAACTGCACCACCGCATATTGCTGTGCTTCACTTAGCGTTGTGTTGAGTTGTTTAGGAAGATGAGAAATATCGTCGGTAGAACTGCGTTTGCGCCACTTTCTCACCGTAGATTCAGAAACTTTAAGTAAACGAGCAAGGACTGCGGTCGCGAGGTCTGACTCGTGGATAAATGCGCGCATCTCGGGTGTAGTGGTTGCATTCTTATGTACATTTTTAGGTTGTTTGGGCATTCAAACTCAGCTGTATTAAGTTAATCGCACTCATGAATGAAGCAATATACACAGGTATCACACCCTACACAATCACCCGATACTTTTATTTTTGTTTTATTTATCAACAAACTGTTTTTTAATTTTAATAACTAAAAAGCAAAAAAAAGGCGAACCATAATGGGTTCGCCTTAAACACTCGGGTCTGTTGAACAACAGTTTAAACTGCAAAGATTTACAATCCCTACGATTAATGATTATTTAATCGTGATCATGGTCAAATGCATCGGTGAAAGTAGCCAGTACAAGTTCACTTGGGTTGTAATCATCTTCATTGCCTGCAATATAGCGTAGATGTTCCCAACCCAGTGTAAACGCTAAGTACAAACGTTTAACACGTTTGTTGCGCAGGCGTTTATCGTTAATTAGCTGACTTCCCGTGTAACCTTGTAGCTCCTCAATAATATTTACAAAGCGTAACCAACGTTTGCGCTTTGTATCGTTGTCAATACTGTCGCCAACGGCTAAATAAAAGGCTTCAAGTGCCGACCAAAAACGTGCATCTGTTTCATGATGATTCAGCTTTCTAGCCACTTTGATCGCCTGCGTAAAGGTGAGCGCAGTGACGCCCTCTTTATCGAGATAAGCCTGTAACTGCACTTTAAGAAAATCAAAGCCCGCTTGTAATAGCAGATCTTCACATAATTGTTCTGGGTTATTAATGCTTTGTTGAATAAAGGTATCAAATTCTTGGTTCATCTAAACTCCTGATCTCGAGGCTAAGTAATAACTAAAGTAATATTAGTGCTAACGATAATGCTACCTATCTTAATCTGCTTAATCACAATTTGCTAAACTTATCTAGAATAACCTTTAGCGATTAAATTTTGTTCAGAAAAACACAGCAGTAGCGACTTTGAACCACTAAGATAGCGTCGTTATTTAGTGTTTTTTTTATTATTCACTAAACAGGCAATACGATCACTTAACCAGCTCTCAAATTTCCAATTTTTGATAAACGCGCAGTGTCCACCATACTGTTGCAGTTCAATATTTATCCATGCTGAAGGAAATAACTGCTGATGTTGCTCGACCGGAATAATCGGATCATCGACAGCACTGATAATAGTCGTTGGTAACGCCACATCAGACAACGCATCACCTAGAATCGAGTAGGCTTCAAAGTAATCGTTGGTGCTTTTAAACTCGGTATAATCGATAACAAAAAAATCGTTCATCTGATCTAAGGTAGTTAATTTAGCTAACGCTTCGCCATAATCAAAGTGGTTATGATGTTGTAGCTTTTTAAATAATGAGCGTTTCCATTTTTTTACAAAATACTTTTCGTAAACCGGAAAGCCATTATTTAACCTATCCATCGTGGTCGGCGGGTGTAATAACGGGCAAATGGCTATCACTTGATTAAGCGCTATGTTTTGCTGTTTGGCAATGTTAGCCACACGCAAACAAAAATTTCCCCCTAGCGAGTAACCACATAACAGATTATGCGCCCCTCCAAATTGTGCACACAGTGATTTAACCGCTTCTGCAACCTCTTGCAATCGCGTTGAATTAAATAACGCTTTATTGAGATGATGCGTGTCACCATGATCGCGTAAATTAAGTCGCGCAACATCATAACCTTCGTCTAGTAAGCGCTGCCCCGTTGCGAGCATATACAGTGAATCAGCACTGCCCTCCCAGCCGTGAACAATAATTGCTAAGCCTTTTGCTGGCTGTTTCGCTTTGGAAAGGTAACTGAGTAAGGTAACACCCTGAGGACTGGTTAAAAGCTGTGGCTGTGCACTGTTAAGTAACCGCTTTGCACGACGTTTCTCGAGTAATTTCCGCGGTCCGGTACTCGAAAGAATCGATTGTAGATGATGATTTTTCAAGCCCCAAGCAGGTTTAAAAGCGTTCATGTGGCCTTTAGCGTTATCAAAACATAACAATAAGACTATTACCTAACAAAGGTAATAGTCAATAAACTCGCGCTATGCTTACGCATTAACCGCAATAGCAGCCATTTTCATAGTACTTTCAAAGGATTCTGCGCCCGCAATAAACAATCCATTATGGCAGAACATCGCATCATCAAGCCCAGTAACTGCTTGTAAGGCTTCACCATTTAAACCCGCCCAAGGTTGCGGTAATGATTTTCTGTCTTCAAATGAGCCAAGCTCTGCAGGTACGGTTTGAATACGCCATTGCCCTGTTTGTGAAGGATAAACCACATAAAGCGCCTCTGGTGCTAACGAATGTACCGTTCTTTTCCAAGGGGTATATTGCTGTAGCACAATGACGCGCGGATCATCCGCTTTTTCAATCGCCTCAGCCACAATCGCCTTAGCACTTAAACCACCATTTGCAGAAGCAATAAAACGTGCCAACACGCGTGATGCAAAGCTAACGGCTTCATTAAAACAAGCATCAAAATCACCGGTTTCTTGCCAAGTTGGATTAAACATTGAGATAGTATGGCTAAGGCTAATTCCTGTTGTAACACCAGCCGTATGCCCACAGTCGATAGCATCGATGGTAGAAACTAAACCAGCATCGACCGATTTTGCTAACTCTTCATCGCCCTCACAAATTTGTACGCCATAGTGTTTCCAAATAAGGCCAAATGAAGAGTATGGAATGCCATCTTCACGCTCACCCGCCCCACCACGTTGGTGATGATCAAAACGCCCTGCCAGAGCATCGTATTCACCACCCACATCTAAGACGATATCCGCTTCTTGGATTATAGCGTTATCGCGTGTGCGCACTAAATTGAAAGTAGGGAAAACACATTTAAGCGCGGCGACGCTGAAAACATCATCAGCATGGAAATTACCATCGTGGGTTACTATCGTTTTATCATTCATCTGCATTATCATTTTTATAAGGGGAAGAAACGGCAACATTGTGGCCTAAAAGCACCTGCATCAACAGGCGCAATAGCAATGGAATGTAATAAATGAACAACGATTACACAGGAAAATTAACACTAACCAGGCGCGAATTTCAGGGGAGAGTTTATCTCACTTCAAAACGCAACCTATGCAGGGAAATTTTAACCGGCAAAGCGACTCACTTTTCAATTCCTTTCTATAGGCAACACAAAACCAATATGACGCGCAGTCTATCGTAAGCTAGCAAACAACGCTAGTTAGCCAAGCCGAGTTAAAAATAAAATCGAAGTACAGAGGCATGTTTATATTGAACAACGAAACAGTGTGTCGGTTCACCATTATCAAAAGTCGCCTACAAGCAGAAACCTCTGCTTTGTGAGTTTCATGACAGGCAGGAATTGACCACAGAGGTCGCAGAGCACTTCGCTTTCACAGAGGACGAAGGTAAACAATCGTTGAAACCCAAAATTTGACCACAGAGGTCACAGAGCGCTTCGCTTTCACAGAGGAATATTTATAAACAAATCCAATTGGGCACACCCCAACTTCGTATCATCGATTTTAACTATTGGAGTTTCGTCAAAAAGGTTCGGATGTCCTCGATCAGCTATGTAAGAGTTGCGGATGAAACTCTCCCACCAGTGAGCTTTGCACTACAGGTAGCGCTTTTTTATCAAACACAGCTAACGGGAAAAAACGTTGAGGGCTTTTCATATAAACATCCTTGTTACATATTTTAGGGCAATAACTTTTCTGCCTTATTTCCGAAATAAGGCAGATTTTGTTACGTTTAGATATTAGTTTTGTTTATCTAGTTGATGTAAAAAGCAGGTTAGCAAAATTACTATAGATCCCATTAGCAACTGCAAACCACATAGTCCCATCTTCAATACGATCAACTCCCTCATCTACCACAGTAACAAAGCCTTTATAACCTTCACCAACATGGTCACATAGAGTATTTTCTGTCACAGTAAAGTCAATATTATAAATATTGACAGTAGGCTCAGGGATAGTCAGTTGCCCACTTAAACGACAACGGTTAAAATCTCCCACGAAACCTTTTAACATCGTAGGAGTTTCTGGAAATTGTCTTAATCTATATTTGTTGTTTTTATCTTGATTCAGAGTATTTGTCTTACCATACCAAAGCGATTCATCATTAAGTAGGCGAGGGTAAGTTGCATCTTTTTGGTATTCAGCATCACGAGAGGTATCAAAAGTAAGTACCCCTTGACCATAGTTTTGAGTCGGACCAGCAAGAGTAACCGTAAATGAGACTTGATTTTCTATCACACCTGAAGCATCAACTGTTTCTGTAAAAAGACCATCTTTATAAACATCTACTTCAGCGAAAAAAGTTTGCCCTTCATAACTTAAAATACGACCGTCATATAGTACATTTTCACCTGTCAAGGCTGCTAGCGTATCAAATAACATAAAGTGTTCGTTATGGATAATGGCTTGAGTAGCCACTAAGTTTGTGGTCTCTCCATTTACACTCCCAGTCCCTTCAAACAATCCACTTGGCTCAGCGCTTCGAGTCGTGATTTTAAAGTTCTCTGTCGCTGAACCAATCGTTAGCGATGCGTTAATCAGAGTAGCAATTTTGTCTGACGAAGTAGCACGTAAAGTAACAAATTGACCGTCATTGATCTTACCTGCGATAGCAGTATAAGCACCACCATCAACCGAATATTCTCCGCCAATAACACTGATTGGCACTTCAACATTAATGCCCGAAACGGTGATGCTATCTGAAACGATTTCAGTCGCTAAGAACACATCATTTTTTGGTGCAAAAGTAAAGGGGGCAGGGGTGATATCCCCCTGCACAATCACTTTACGTTCAACACTGGTTTTATTACCCGCTTCATCACTAGCACTGTACGTTAAGGTATAAGTATCAGGTGAAACACCGACAATCCCCGAAAAAGTCACCGCCACCGCGCCATCGACATCATCTAACGCTGTTGCACCGGGCTCGTTAAATATGACTTTATCAGCAAGTGTCATCGGATTATCACCCACGAGCGTTATCACTGGCGCAGTGCTATCTTTTTTTGCAACAGGTGTGCTTGGAGTAGCATCTGAACCACCACCGCCACCACCACAACCAGCGAGTGCGGTTAAACTTAAGACAAGCGCCGTTAATGGCGCTTTTTTAGTAAAGACGATTGATGAAACAGTCATATAACTTCCTTGTAACAATAAGAATTTAAATTGATTGGCATTAACTAACGTAACAGCATGAATAAAATGACAAATTTATAGGCAGGAATTTATCAAATTTGAACATAAATTTATATCAAAATATCTAAAAGTCGATCTTCTTTACACTTTATTTGTTTTAAAGCAGATAAAGTGAAGAAATAAACAATAAAATCATAAACATAAAAATAAATAGTTAGGCGATTTGTCACGTTACTGTCACGAATTCGGACTAGCCTATCAATACGACTGGGTATTACTGCAAGGGGAATAGAAATGAATGTATTTCAATCACTATCATTATTAGCATTATTACAACTGCTGGCTTTAATATCTTCGGGGATATGGCTGGTTTAACGCTTACACCTTTTATCAATGTAACCACTGTCGCTTTGTACTAGTTTTAATAACGCGAATACAAGGTTATTGCTGAATTCATCACCTAATATAATAACCAGTGCAATCTACTTGCACTGGTTATTTGTACCGCAATTAATCTGCAGCTGATACTGCAGGGTAAACATGTATATCACGCTGTGGGAATGGAATAGAGATGCCATCTTGGTCAAATCGCATTTTCACTTGACGTGTTAAATCCCAATACACCTCCCAATAGTCCTCTGTTTTGACCCATGGTCTAACCACAAAGTCTACCGATGATTCGTTTAATACATGCAGTTTTACCACTGCCTCTGGCTCTGCAAGTACCATTGGGTGTGCTAATACAAGCTCAGTTAATACCGATTCGGTTTTTTCAATATCATCGGAGTAACCGATGCCAAATACCAAATCAACTCGGCGTAATTTTTGTGCGGTAACATTTTTGATCACATCACCCCAAATTTTACTGTTAGGAATAACCAATGTTTGGTTATCGATAGTCAAAATGGTGGTAGAAACTAAATTCATGCTTTCAACTTTGCCAAACACGCCACCACCGACTTCAACTAAATCGCCAACATCATATGGGCGATAAATGAGGATCATCATGCCGGCAGCAAAGTTGCCAAGTGTATCTTGCAGGGCAAAACCAATGATGAAACCAGCCACCCCTAAGCCGGCTAAAATGGGTGCTAGCGATATGCCAAGTTGAGCGAGTGCGATAAACAATCCCAAAATCATGATCAATCTGCTTACCGATGAGATAATCATCTCTTTCATTAAAGATGATAGGTTTAATTTGGTTTTACTGAGGCTTTTACGCAATAGGTTACGTGCGACCTTTGCTAATGAGCGGAATATATAATAGATGGCAATAATCAGTAAAATGTTGAATATCCATTCACCGCCATACTCAACCATATACTCAGAGACACGCTGCGTAAGGCGGTTAAACATGCCAGTTAGCAGGTTAAAGTCTAACACTTCAGAGGTGATTTGCCCGCCAAGCTTGAGGATTGTTTGCTGATAAAAGGCAGCATCAAACCCGAGTTGGGTAAGTAAATCTGCAGTTAAGCTAAAACTTCCTCTCGCAACGACTAGTTGCTCGGTGACCACGGCAAGGGTGTCTTTTAAGGATTGGTTATCAGTTTTGACACCGATTAAAATTTTCAGCTCTTCTCGCTTTTTAACGACTAACTCAACCATCCCTGAAAAAGACTCTGCGCGATTATAAAGTTGCTCAATTAAATAGCTTTTGGTGTTGGCAACATCAAAACCTAAGCCTTGTTGATTAAGCACCTGCTGCGTCATCGCGCTATAGACTGTGTCTTGCAATGATAAATGGGAAATATAAAGACGTAATGATTCTGTGCTGTATGGCTCTTGCTTCGCGTAGTTTTCATTAAAGTTGGTTTGTAATTTATGGATGCCTTGTTTTAACGCTTGATTATTCTGCTCAATTATCGGTGCCATTTCAGCCATAATAGCAAGGTTGTCATGGCCCTTTTTTTTATCTTCTATCAATATTGCTGATAATTTGTTTAAGGTTTCGAAGGCGGTTAAATGTCGTTGAAATAAACGGTATTCAAGCGCTTCTTTTTCAAGCGTCGACAAGCTAATTTTATAATTTTGTATCTGGTCAATACGCTCTTGTTGTCGCTTATATCGCGCCAGTAGTTCTTCCGGTTGTTCACTCTCTGCCTGTGTGGTACTTTTTTGCTCTGCATCAGCCGCTTGTATGACACTAAATGGAGCAATAAAACAACATATCCCTAACAGTAATAAGCAGCGATTAATCCATTGTTTATACATCGTTATTTCCTTGTTTAAGTATTAATTTTAAATTTGTATTTATCATAGACATGCAATACCAATCTGAATAAATAGCTGATTTATTTCACTGGTAAAAACAACTTACTTCTTCGCTATAAGTTTCGTAAAGGGAGCAACCATTTAGCTCAACTTCTGCCTTGAATTAAGCTATTTTTCCTACGCTAAATTTAAATCATATACTTATTCACTTTGGTATCACATTGTTTGCAAAGTTTATAGATCACAAATAACAACTTTATGTCACTCATGATAAAGGCGCACCAATGCTGGCACGTCTCTTTGTATTATTGTGTTACGAAGGCAAAATTATTTATATGTTGCCTGACCAGATATCAGCATTGATTTGCTCACTCTGTTTGCGCTTTTTCTTGCCACTTCCTGCGGGTTTAGCGACTGATTTTGGTCCTTTATTGAATGCATTACTCAGCGCTTCATTAAGTTCAAAACCCGCAACTTGTTCATGCTCGAGGCGAATTTTATGCTTCTTCTCAATCACTTTAAAATGATGCGCATCGTCACTGTCGATAATAGAAAGCGCTAGCCCCACTTCTCCTGCACGGCCACTTCTGCCGATACGATGCATATAATCAGCTGGACTTCTTGGTAAATCAAAATTAATCACAACTGGTAGCTTTTCTATATCTAATCCGCGCGCTGCGATATCAGTGGCAATAAGCACTTGAATCTCTCCTGCTTTAAAGGCATTTAGTACGCGACTTCGCGCGCCTTGACCTTTATCGCCATGAAAAACTTCAGCGCTGATGCCTCGTTTTGCCAATTTTTCTGCAAGGTGATTACAACCACTTTTAGCATTGACAAATATTAGCGCTTGTTGCCATTGATGTTGTTTAATTAGGTGCGCTAGTAGTGCCGTTTTTTGCCCCTTATTAACATTAAAGACACGTTGCACTAAGGTGCTGGCATCATTGCTTTGTAGTTGCACCTCTTCGGGATCATTAAGCAATGTAAGAGTCAGCGATTTAACTTGCTCTGGAAACGTTGCAGAAAAGAGTAAAGTTTGTTTTTTAGCTGGCATTAATGCTAATAGGTTGTTGAGTTCTTCTGTAAAACCCAGACTTAACATACGATCAGCTTCATCGAGTACTAAGGTCTTAAGCTGCTCGAGTTTGATCGCATTACTTGAAATCAAATCTAATAATCGACCCGGTGTTGCGACAATAATATCGGCGCCACCACGTAATGCTAGCATCTGCGTATTGACAGATACACCACCGAATACTGCCACTGTTTTTATCGAGCCGTTCAGGTGAGCAGCATAGGATTTAATATCATCTGCCACCTGCTTTGCGAGTTCTCGCGTGGGTACTAAAACAAGCCCAGTAACAAGGTTACCTTTGTTTTTATTATCTTTAGTTGGTTTACCCGCCTGTATTTTTTGCAAAAGAGGTAAGGCAAACGCGGCTGTTTTTCCTGAGCCAGTATTCGCACCCGCAATCAAGTCTCTCCCTGCTAATACCGTTGGGATAACAGAGGCTTGTATTGGCGTTGGATGCTTGTATTGCAACTCGGTCAGACGCGCCACTAACGGTGCTATAAGGCCAAGTTGGATAAACTCGGGAGAAGTCGTGTTCGTTGAAGTAACAGTGCTCATTGATATTAGGGCTCGATGCAAAGAATAGAGCCGAGCATTTTAGCTTATTTAGTAGCGCTTAAGTAGGTTTTCGCTAAATGAAGATCTGTTTTTAACCTTTTTAACTACGATAAACAGCTTTTCATAGTGATTACATTTAAGTATTTGTTCTAAATTCTACGCAAAACAGATGGCTTAATTAAAGGAAGGTTTTAAGAACAGCGATTGTGTACTTATGCAAGTTTGAATGTAACAGTCATAGAAAACACTGATATTAAAAAAGCATAATAGCTTGAGCCATTATGCTTTTTTTCAGGGTTAGGAATCTTATTAAGCGCTGAACTTGCGACGACTCCAGCCTAAACCTAACAGTACCATTGCGAATAATGCTAACCCACTTGGCGCAGGGACACTTGCTAGTTGAACATTATCAAGTAACAGACCTATATTATCATCATCGTTATTACCACCACGGGCATTAAAGCCTATTCGTCCTTCGACTCCTGTACCTACAAAACTGTAGCTATAGGTATCAAAGCTCGCGTTTGAGTCTAAAGTGATTAAGTTGCTTAATAGATTATTACCACTAATACCATCTACGGTTGTGATAAAGCTACGTGCTCTATTTTCACCGTCATTACGTTGATCACCTGCTAAATCAAACGTTAGTTGATAATTCATATTCAGTTCAAAAAAGAATTTATCACTGCTGACAATTTTTCCTGATTCGCCTGTTGAACCATCTAAATCAACAAAACCCATGTAACCAGGTTGGTTAAGGCTTTCCCAGCTACCACCAGGTGCAACAATATCGATAGATCCTTTGTTAACCTTCCAGTTACTACCAATAGTTGTGGTATAGGTCCCTTCTTGATAACTATTAAAATCATCTTCAAACATAACCGTTGAATGGGCAACAGTTGCCATCGTGCCCAATAATAAAGCCAGCGCAGTATTTTTAAATGTATTGATCATATCTATTCCTTTACTTGCATTTTCGCAGTTCATAAAAATAAAGCACACTTTATGCCAATAATTTCCTGCCCTTATAGATTAGTAAGTTAGTAAGTTTGTACAAAATGCCAAACAGGTAATTGCAAAATAATTCGACACTTTATATCAAGGTTAGTCACACAGAACAGCGGTAATTAACTGCTCATTGTCTTGCAAGTAGCGAATATCTTTTAAATATGCGAGGTGATGACCATCATTAATGTTTTCTACAAATGCAGTATTGTTTTTCTTTGCCTCACTTTGCATATAATCAACTAAAGTTCGAATACGTTCAATCATCACTTGTACTAACCGTTTACGATCAGGCTCGTCGAGCTGATATGCATCACAGAACATTTTTGCTCTTTGTGACTGACTGTTAATGTCGCCAAGCGCATCAAAGGGATCTGTTTTAAATGGAGACCAACAATAAATTGCATAGGCGACATCCCAAACTCTCGGTGCAGGGTGTGCAGTGTCGAAATCAAATATTGCCACTGTTTGTTTGTCTATGAGAGCAACATTATAGGGGGCAAAATCACCATGACAGATCACTTCATTGACATTACGACTTGGTAGCATCCATTGTAAGTCGGCTGTTTGCGATGAATTAATAAAGCTCAGCGTGGCATCGTGAAAACAACGTAACAAAGTAGCCGCCGAAGTTAAAGCTTGCTCTGTTGCGATATTCCCTACTAGCGGATAATTGTAAACATCCCCCTTTACATAGGAGACAATCTCATTGCCTTGGTCATCAAAACCGATGGGATATGGTGCTCCTGTAAAGCCGACTTCATGCAAGTGAAGTAACAATTGATGCACGGCATCAGACCAAAAACCTTTAGGGCGATAGACTTTATCTTTCTCACGAAAGACTTGACCAATACGGCCACCTTCAAGTGTTTGCAAATTACCTCCATCGTTTTACTAAAATCAGTATTTTAGAGTATTTTTGTAGCGGAAGATAATTTTCAGTAAAAATGAGAACAGAGAAGTGACAAGTAGCGCAAGGACTGCGCTACTTGTAGGTGGTCAATTTAGCGGACACCAATCATGATTAAACCAGGTATAACAAAGAAAGTCCCGAGCACATAACCAAGCGCAAGCAGTTTATTATTGGTCCCCACTTCCGCTAAATGCTCAGCTAATCGTAATGGTATTTCACGCAACACTGGAATTCCGTATATAACAACGACCGCTAAAAAGTTAAACAGGAAATGGACTAATGCGATTGTTAAAGCAGCTTCTGCAGCAGAGCCAGAAATAGCAGTCGCAGCAAGTAGCGCGGTGATCGTTGTGCCAATGTTTGCACCTAATGTAAATGGATATATTTGGCGTGTTGTGAACATGCCACTACCTGCGAGGGGTATCATTAGGCTTGTTGACGTTGATGACGATTGCACCATTACGGTCATCAATGCGCCCGATGCAACACCAGTTACAGGACCTTTACCAATTGTATTATGCAGGATATTTTTAGCGCGGCCGACGAGTACTTTCTTGAGCACTTTTCCTAAAAACGTCACCGAAAATAAGATTATTAATACGCCTGTAATAACCATCACGATGCCGACCATTTTACCAGGAACAACCGAAACAAGTTCACTGATAAAGTTCACTCCCGGTTTAGTCATCGCTTTCATGAAGTTAAACTCTTTCATTGAAACATTGGCACCATCAACAAAAAAGTGAGCGGTTGCAGTTGCTATTTTCTCTAACATGCCAAACATTAATTCAAGCGGTAAGAAAATAATAACAGCAAGTAAGTTAAAGAAGTCATGTACCGTGGCAGCACTAAAAGCACGTTTGAATTCAGCTTTATCTCTCACGTGTCCGATTGAAACAATCGTATTAGTGATGGTTGTACCAATATTTGCCCCCATGATCATCGGAATAGCAATTGAAAGAGGTAAACCACCAGCAACAAGACCAACAATCACAGCGGTGACCGTTGAAGAAGATTGTACTAATGCCGTTGCTAATGTTCCTAAAATAAGAGCAATGAAAGGATTTGTGACAAACTCAAATATCTGCTCAGCACCAGCTGCACCCCCTGAGAATATTTTAAAACCACTGCCAACAGTACTCACCGCTACTAGCATGCTGTAAATAAGAAAAATTACTGCTACCCAGTTAAATAATTTATTTGTTTTAAAGTTGTTATTAAACACACTCATGTTGATACCTATTGATGTAATCGCTTAAATACTATCGATCGCCACACTATGTGACAGTTATGTTTCATTTTTTTGACAGGTGCATTTAAGCAGAGCAATATTACAGAAATGTGACAGGTTGTTATTGTTTTATCAATGTTATCAAATAAAACAAAACAACCCATTAAATTCAATAACTTAGGGTTTGAATTAAGTTTTATTTGGGAAAATAAAATGGGCGATTGAAGTGAAAAGTGCTCTTCGGAGTTATAGCAATTGAGTTTAAGTCAGTGATCTAAATTTTACTCAGGTAAAGCTATTTTATTGTGTTTGGTATCATTGAGCACTTTGTACGAGCGAGGCTTATTTTAGTGACTGCTAAAATGATAGGTGTGTTTTTTTAAATTCGAGCATTAACATATCAACACTCGTGCTAGACATGTCATAAGGGTTAAAATCAACACTGGTTGAAAATTTTAAAATTAGTGGGTCTGTAAACTGTGATGTAGGGATATAACCCATGCACCAGTCGTTAAATTCTCTTACATGTATCGGATTATATTCCAAAATCATAATGTCGGTATGGCGTTCATCATTAATAATTTTATTATAGGTCTCATTAATCGCTTTTCGAGAGCCTTCAAGACATTGAATAAAGTATTTACGCTGAAAACAGAGCATGCCTGTAATGCCATTTTTACTATTATTTTTTCGGCCAATTCGCAGAATATCTTCCAATGAAGATGCCTCAAATTTATCTGTGATAGTACTTACATAAATCAATCTTGTCAGTGGCATACAATCTCCATTTACTGTTTAAGCGATAAGTTAAATATAATCTAACTCTAATAAAAAGCGAGTATGCCCGCACTATCCATAACTTGAAAAAGTATCCTAAACACTGACATTCGGCTGAATAAATACTAAATCTGTGATACCAATATCAATACCAGATTGGCTTAATAGCGTCGTGACTTGTCCTCTATGATGAGTTTGATGGTTAAACATATGCATCAGTAGGTTAAACAATGTTTTGTTGGCATTTACACCTTTACTGTTTTGATAACTAATCGGCATTAATAACTCTTCATCCGTTAACAGGCTCGTTATTTCTAATATGCTTTCATCTAATAAAACACGGCGATCTTTGAGATCGATAAAATTGTTCGCCAGAAAGGTATTTAATGACTCAGGCATCTCAAGGTCGTTAATCGGTGTATACGCCTCATACTTATCGAGTACAGTAGCAAAACGCTTTAACCAAATAGTATCGCCTACACAAATATGATTTAACGTCGCAAATAACGAACCAAAAAATGCGCCTTGGTCTTGATGTAGCTTTTCAGGTGAAAGCGTACCAACAGCTTCATAAACTTTCTGGTTCATCCATTGATTGTAATCTGCCATTAAATAGACATGTTGTTGCAATTTCATTGTTTGCTTCCTATCGGTTCTCATTGATCGTGCTATTTAAGCACAAATAATATACTTCGTTTAACGATTTTAAATAATACTATTTCGCTACATCGCACTTTATACCAAATCCACTTAATAACTGATCAATCTTACTGGTTAAAAGAAGATATTTCAGCGTTAAAAATTTCGTAAAGGGAACAACCACTTGCATCAATTTTCGCCTTTAACCACTCCTTTTTCCTGCGTAATATTTGATCACTATATTAGCGAAATTGGTATTAAAACATCTATAATTTATTGCCTATTATCAAATAAACGTCGTGTTCACTATGGTGAGTCACTGACAAATGATTTAGCATGTGCTTTAGTCATGATAAACGAATCTCCTCTAATGGGCTGCTAGCTTTGAGTTGCGAGCGTTTGACTTAGCAAATAGAGCACGAGCAAAGTGTATTGAACTCGCAGGGCAATACATATTGAAAAGATAAACGGCAAAGATCAACAGAGCCTAGGAGCAATAATATTGAATCATGGAGGATATATGTCACAGCAAGATGCCGTTGCGTTAAAAGGTAAAATCATTAATAAGCGACAAGCTAAGGTCATGCAATCAACAATCAGCAGTATTGACGCATTACCGATGATATCCCATGGTAGTGAATTATCCTTTGACCTAATGACGCCTATTGGCACTCACATTTCAAGTAAAGCAAATTTTATTGGTTGTCACACAAACCAATATATTCTAATGGAAATGCCTGAGGTTCAAGGTGATGACAAGACTTACTTTTTCCAAGAAGGATTTTGGATGGAAGTATGTGCTATTTCATCGCGAGGGCGTGGTGCACACCTTACTTTTAAAAGCCAATTAATTCATCTCATCGAAAGCCCTGTGCAATTATTATTACTTTCGATACCACAAACTATGCAAATATATCAGCTTCGAAAGGAGCCTCGGTACGAAGTCGCTTTAATGGCGCAGGCTATTACCAATAATTATAAATTTGAATGTCAAATTCACGATCTCTCACGCGGAGGCTGTCGCGTGGTCACCTCATTACTAAATCAAAAGTTAACCATCGGCGATAAGGTGGTGATCAGTGTGACACACAAGGGCAAAAACCTGACTGATTCTGCTTTATTGATTGGTGAAGTCTGTAATCTACAAAGCTCGGTTAATCATTCTCAATATGGTTTAAAATTTAGCGAAGAGGGGCAAAACAATGCAAAAGTTTTGCTGAGCAAGTTAAAATTTGATGGTACTAAGCTGGCGATAATGAATGCCAGCTAAAGTTTAGTCATATCAATTACGCTTTTTTTACAAACTTAGCAGTGATCATCATTTCACTGGCACCATCGACTTTGCAATCAAGTTGATGGTCTTTGCCTTCAACGATACGTTTAATAATTGCTTTTGTACCTACTTTAATAACTTGCGAACTGCCTTTTATTTTCAGATCTTTTGCCATGGTAATTTTATCACCCTCATTCAAAGGTGTACCATTAAAGTCGTTAACAATAAATATCGCATCTTCATCTATTTCATTGGGATCCCACTCGTAAGCACATTCAGGACAAATCAATAGGTTTTGATCTTGGTAAACAAATTCTGAGTTACATTTAGGACAAGGAGAAAGTGACATATATACCTGCTTAACTGATTAAATTTTGCATATTGTAATGTCAATGTTCTTAATAATCGAGGCAATCTAAAACGAAATAATTATTTCACTTATAAGAAGAAGCAGATTCAACCTCGTAATTACCGCAAGTTTTCTGTTTTTTAAAATCATCCCTACATTACAGGTTTATCATTAAGATTCTTTGACGTTATAGACAGTTGAAGCCATCACAGCCTCTAAGCTGTAACGTCGGTAAAACTTTACAAAACCAAGATAGAATATATAAGCAAGCATTGAAAAGACAAATAAGTAGGTGCTGTCGATGTTAGAAGACTCAACAAATAACCATGAATAAAGCGCAATCCAGAACAGTAAAATAAAAACAAATGATACATTACGGGTCAAGCCATACAGCGCCACATAATTTTGTAATTTAAGTGAGTGCCTTTCTGAATTTTCGAAAATGAAATGGTACAAAAGACGTAAATAATCGCCATCAATCCCCTTATCTATGTGCATATTTGAGGTATCAACTTCTATCTTATCCTTTAATATTTTTACACATTTATTAAATGTGGCTTCGCGCAATGGCTTAGGTAATGACTTAGCTTGATTGAATATTTTTATTTTACAGCGATCTTTGAGTAAGGTTTTCAAAAAAGAGATAGGAAAGATGAGTAACCATAATAAAGCACGTCCAATATTACCCACTAATGAGGAACTTGATAAGTAAGGTTTAGGTTTTACAGCAAACAAGAACTCCGACGGATAACCATTAGAATAATTAGTAAATGATTCAATGATTGCTGAGGAGCCAATCGCTAACGCATGTCCTAATAAATAACAACCAATGACGGCAGGGATAAAGCTCAGTAACTGATTTGCAGTCGAGTTTTTAGTTTCCTCTAAATGTAATACAGTGACTAAGTTATCAACGCCAAAAACGAAGGTTAGCATATATAATAACACCGCGCCGGGTATCATATAGCCGAGAAAATCGTAGAAAGAAAATGGATTTTGTTTCAAAAAAACACCTTTAAAATTAAATAGCTAAGTAATATAAAATTTATTGCACGTTACTATAAATGTAGATATTTACAATCTGTTAATGCTTTTTATTTGAGGTTATATATGTTTAACAAATTAATAGTAGGGTTTAACCGGTAGCAATAAATAGAAGCATACATGTAAATGGTTTTAGTAGTTAAAGTGCGTGCGGAGAGCCATCCTCCACACGCAACTATCAGTTATTCAACAACTTCTTTTAGTACCTTTCCTGTCGTTCCTGTTGGCTGAGTGATCCCTAAGAAATTAGCAATAGTCGGCGCAATATCATAAGGAGTAACAGCACGTGTGACTTTCTCATCATCAATATCCATGCCAGCAAAAATGACTGGTACATGCGTGTCATAGGACCAAGGAGAGCCATGTGTTGAAGCCACTTTTAACCCGTCGAAGTCATTAATATAAGTATTTGGCGAAAAGACGATATGGATGTCACCTGAGCGACTCTTATTAAAGTTATTCGCCACCAAACGTAATACCTGTTGATCGTCAAGTTTTCCCTGAATTATGTCTTCAGTAGTGACCGCATATTCAACACCTGGTATTTTTTCCACTAAACTAGCAAGTGCATGTTGTACTTCATTTAGGTCTAATTTATTTGCGTTAATTACACCGTGATCTAGGTATAAATAAGGTTTAGAGTAAAGGCGAACCAACTCCTTTCCAACACCAAACTGTTGCTTTAACGATTTATAAATACCCGCATCTTCAAGTAACATTTGATCAAAATAACGAGGCTTTTGTGCACCTAGTTGATTTAAATATGCAGGTGCGTCAGCAGCACCGTGATCGGCAGAAAGCACAATTAAGGTTTTATCTAATCCGATTGTTTTATCTACATGACTAAAAAGATCAGCCAACGTACGATCTAAACGCAACAGGTTATCTTCATTTTCTAAACTAGAAGGGCCGAACATATGAATGACATAATCAGTAGAAGAGAAGCTAATCGCTAAATAATCGGGTACGCTGTTCTGCCCTATTTTTTCTTCAGCCATTAACGTTTTTGCAAAATCTAAGGTTAATTCATCTCCAGCAGGACTTAGTGTTAAAAGCGTTCCAAAATACTTACCTGACGCTTCACCATAAGGGTGTGGAAATTGCTGACCAAAGCCCGCTAAATCGGTTTTATATCCGACACTTTTTTCACCCGCAAACAGATACTGCTTAACAGGTTGCATCAATGACCAACTTTGCTGGTTATATTTATCTGCTTTTTTAAGTTGGTTCCACTGCTCTACCCAACTTGGGTAAGCTTTGTAGTAATAATCACTCGTGACAAACTGCTTAGTTGACTTTGAAAACCAGAACGCTTTACCGTATTGCCCAGCCAATGAAACGGCGGCCCTATCTTTTACCGACACGCCAAATATTTTTGATTTACCATTATAAGCAATACTCATTTCGTCACTTAACGTACTTGATAATAGTGGCAAAGGGGAACGCCCATCGCCCTTTGCTGCTTTTTGTGTACTATCAATCTCAGTGCTTTTATCAACTCCTCCTTGCCCAAGTAGATGGTAATTTTCATCTTCAATATTATAAACAATACGCGCTAGTTTTCGATCAAACCAAACATTACCCACCATGCCATGCACTGAGGGTAAAGCGCCCGTTGCCAATGAACTATGACCCACTATGGTTTCTGTATTTGCGTGCTGGTAATGTGCATTATTATAAACGACGCCCTCTTCTAACAAATATCGAAATCCACCTTTACCCATTTTATCCAAAAAGCGAGTAGGAAAATCTCCACGTAAGGCATCCACGGTAATCTGTAATACTAATTTAGGTTGTTCATTTTGCTTAGCCAGAGCACTCATCGAGGCTGTGCTCGCTAGTGCACAAGCAATAACAACGGCTTGTTTTTTCATTCTATTTGCAAAAGACATATCTCGTTCCTATCGGTTTAAAGTGGTAGTGGCTTGCTTTAAGTTAATATTAATTGTTGTCTGTATAGTTACTGAGTCAATCTATTTCGTAGTGTTTTAAGTGCCGGATCGCCTGGTGTACGCTGCTCTAATACTTGCAACTCTTTTAATGCGCCTTGAATATCACCACTGGCCTCGAGTGCCAATACATATACAAAGGAAAAACGTGCATTATCAGGCTCTTGCTGTTTCGCTTTGAGCAGCGCATTTAGTGCCTTAGGCCAATCCCGCTTTACGACATAAACCAGCCCCAAATTATGTAAAGCCATCGCATGATCAGGCACAACTTTTAAAATTTCTTGCAGTAACCGTCGCGCTTTATCAAGTTGATTTGTTTCTCGGTAAATACTCGCTAAATTTAGCTTACTAGGTAAAAAACTAGACTGTAGATTAATTGCATTTAAGTATTGAATTTGTGCCTGCTCTAAATCCCCAATTTTATATGCTAAATCTGCTAGTGCCATTTGTGCTGATAGTAGATCTTGTTGCTTCTGGTAAGTTGTTACAGCTTCAAGCAACGCATCTTGCATCGGCTTTTGCGCTTTTTTAGGGAGCTGACCACGAAAAGCAGGTGCTAACAATTTAATCGCCTGCAAACGCACATTTTTATCATCGTCATATAATAAGCCAAAGCCAACCTGTAGTTGTAGCTGTTTAGATGAACGCTCTAATACCGATATCACTCCTAGTTTGACTAAGCTTTGTGGTGAGTTAGCCAGTTCATTTAATAGCTGCATATTCTCAACCTTACTCATATTTATGTGCCCTAATAAAACCGCACGACGCATAGGGGGTTGTGTTTCATCCGCTACTAATTTGGCAATATTTTGCTGGCCTTGTAAGGGGTTTTCTAGATTTAATAAAAGTGCAGGACCAATATCATCATAGTTGCCAAATATCTGCTCTTTTTTACTGTTAAGGTGCTTTTGCGACCATTGATTATCTTTGTCTTCATGGCAATCTAAACATACGTTAGGCGTACCTAATGCTTCGCTTACCCACGGATTAGGAATACGATAAGCATGGTCACGGCGATCATCCACTCCCATATATCGAGTCGTTGGCATATGGCAATCGATACACAATGCACCTTCTGATCCACTTTTATGTAAGGTGTGCTCTGGTGTATCAAACTCTGTTGCTAAGTGGCATTGTGCACATAAATTATTGTCTTGTGTTAGTACTTTACCTGTGTGAGGTTCATGGCAGTTACTACAAGTAACGCCAGCAGCAGCCATTTTGCTTTGGCTGAATGAACCATACACGTAAACTTCATCTAATATCTGTCCATCTGCATGATATAGCTCAGGCACGGCTAAACGCGGAATATAATGCTCAGTAAAATCGCCAGGATCATTGGCATCACTTAACGCTACACGGCGACTATGACATGAAGCGCACTGATCAGTTTGACCATGGTCTATCGAGAAAGGAATTTTTTCTAATCGTTCAGCGGTAGTTTCTCCGGACTTGAAAAACCAGTTCCCTTTTTTGTGTTGTTGCATTTCAAAACCCGCATTCGCTTTTGACTTTTTCTGCTCAGAGGTTAATTGAATATGTGTTTCTGCTGGTCCATGGCATGCTTCACAACTTACATTAACTTCATTAAATGTGGTTTGGTAAGTATCTTTATCAACACTATAACCACGCTTTAAATCTGTCGAGTGACATGAGGCACAGCGAGCGTTCCAGTTATTAAATTGCCCTTTCCAATAAAAAGGACTGTCAGTTTCATGCGTTTCTTCATACAAGTTATACCAACGTTGTCCGCCCTTGCTTTTTTCTCTCGAGTCCCAAGCAACGGTATAAGCCTGTAAACGCCCTCCGCCAATATCAACGAGAATTTGCTGTAATGGATAATATGCGAAAACATAAGGTACTCGAAAGCGCTCTCCAGCTTTGCCTATCTCCCCTGTTTCAATATAGAAACCTTGTTTGTCTTGATTAAAGATCGTCCAACCACTATCTGACTCAAAACGGCTATTATTGAAATCACCTAACACCGTCTCTTTACTAGCTATTTGCATCGCTTTTTGATGATCCGACAGTTGCCAATTTTCAACTTCCTCTTGATGGCACTCAATGCAACTCGCATTCCCGACATAATTCACTTGTGCTTTTACATCACCATTTGCCGATGCAAAAGGAGTATAAAAAAAGCAGTAAAGCCCTAAACAGTAAAATAAAAAAGTAAAAACAGAAAAAGGTACGGTATTGCTTGGCATTAATAACTCACTTTAATATTTAATCTGATAAAAGGTTTATATATAACGGTCGCATCTAAAACTAAAATATAACCTAAATAATAACAATACTATCAATAAGATAATGGTTAAATAAACTCACATCTGTTTACTCAATCGCAAAAATAGATTTTATAATTTATATCTAGGCTCTGTTGATCTTTAGCGTTTATTTTTGCAATAATTTTTTGCAATTAACTAGGGTCTGTTGATCTTTGCCGTTTAAATTTTGTTCAACACAACGCGTTTTGAGCAAGGCAGACGGGATGTGGCTTAGTCATTCTAAGCGAATTTCGTCTAACAGATAGCAAAACGTCTTTTAGTTTTGTATTGCGTACTGTTTGACGTAGTCAAATAGAGCAAGGGCAAAGCGTGTTGTGTTGAACCCGAAGGGCAACATTTGTTGCAAAAATAAACTTGAAAGATCAACAGCCCCTAGGCCAATAGCAAACAATACAACATAAAGTGTTTATACCAGGCTGAAATAAGCCACATTACCTCTACCTTGCATAAGATGTTGTATTAAAAAATTTATTATCTATGCAAGCTTAAAAAAATAAAGGGCGCAGATGCGCCCTTAGGAGTTTGCCAAAAAATTTAATTACTGGATGGTGTACTCAACTTTTCTAACACTTCCGATAAACTAAAGCTTGCTGCTTTTTGTCGAGGAGGAAACTCTTCAAATGTGGCTAAGAAATTACCGACATAAGCTTGAGCAGGCACTAACATAAATGCGTGATCAAGTACCCAATCCCAATAACTGTTTGAAGTGATATCCGCATTTTCATATGGATCCATGCGTAGGTTATATATTTTAGGTAAGCGTAGCGTTACAAATGGTTCAGCCCACAGTTGCAATGTACCTTCAACTCGTTGCTCCATAAAGACTAACTTCCATTTGTTATAGCGTAATGCTGCGACATCACCATCATCAGTAAAGTAGAAAATCTCTTTACGAGGTGGTGTTGTATCTTCACCTGTCAAGTAAGGTAAAAAGTTATAACCATCTAAATGATTTTTAAATTTCTTTTTACCGGCTTTATGGCCCTTTTTAAGTTTAGCTTTGATATCAGAATCACCAGCGGCAGCAACAAAGGTTGGCAACCAATCCATGTGATGCATAATATCGTTTGATACCGAATTAGCCTTTATTTTACCAGGCCAACGAACCATTGCAGGCACACGATAAGCCCCTTCCCAGTTCGTATTTTTTTCACCACGGAACGGTGTTGTACCTGCATCAGGCCAACTATTCATGTGTGGGCCATTATCTGTCGAATAGAATACGATGGTGTTATCTTTGATACCAAGATCATCGACTTTTTTCAGTAAAATACCCACATGGCGATCATGCTCTAGCATACCATCAGCATAATTACTGATTTTAGATGAGCCTTGTAGCTCTGGTTTAACATGGGTACGAAAATGCATACGCGTGCCACTCCACCAGACAAAGAAAGGTTTTTTAGCTTTAACGCTCCGCTCCATAAAGTCTTCCGCGGCGGCCACTGTTTCATCATCGATAGTTTCCATACGTTTTTTGGTTAACGCACCGGTATCTTCAATTTTGCCGTCAGCAAAAGAGTGAATGACCCCACGTGGACCAAACTTCTTACGAAACTCAGGGTCTTTAGGATAATCTGGATGCTCTGGCTCTTCTTCTGCATTTAAATGGTACAAGTTACCAAGGAACTCATCAAAACCATGTGCAGTAGGCAGAAATTCATCTTTATCACCAAGGTGATTTTTACCAAATTGGCCCGTTGCATAACCTAATGGTTTCAATGCTTCAGCAATAGTTATGTCTTCAGCTTGTAAACCAATATCCGCACCAGGCATACCCACTTTACTCAGTCCAGTACGAAATACACTCTGTCCGGTAATAAAGGTTGATCGGCCTGCAGTACAAGATTGCTCACCATAATAATCGGTAAACATCATTCCCTCTTTAGCAATGCTATCGATATTATTGGTTTTATAGCCCATCAAGCCAAATGTATAGGCACTAAGATTTGATTGACCAATATCATCTCCCCAAATAACAAGTATATTTGGCTTCTCAGTAGCTACAGCATTAGCAGAAACTAAAACCCCTAAAGTAGAAATTATCGTTAGGCTTTTTATAAATTTAGTTCTTATTGACATCACTCTCTCCATTCGCTTCATCATCCCCAAGGGGACAAATAACATTCATTTAACATCTATTTAACAATAGCCACTCGTGAATAACAGTAGCTGATTATTATGTGTTGTAAATATGAAATAAAGGTGACAAGTGAAAAACTAAAATAATTAAAAAATTTATCGATATCCCTCACATTTATATAAACAGTTTAAAAACAAAATAAATAGGCAGTTACATGGGAAATACTAGCGGTAGTATGGCTAACGCTCAGACGTAATTGCCCTCCCCGGTAAAATAATTAATACGACAGCGTACCCCAACTATCAGATACAAGCCCTACAACTAGATAATGGGATCGAGGTATTGCTGCAACAGGATAGTCGTGCTAACAACAAAGTCTATTTACAGTTCTCAGCCCCGGGTGGTATCTCCTCGTTGCCACCAGAATTTCGAGTTGCTGCGGTTGCTGCGCCAAATGTTTATGCTTACAGTGGCCTATCTGATTTATCAAGTCAGCAAACACAGCAATTATTTGAAGTTAATAACGCCACTATTACACCGTATATCGATAATACATCGCAGGGGTTCACTCTTGAAACTACGAGCGATGATTTAGCATTTGCTCTTTCAGCAATTCATGCTGCCATGTTGTACGGTAAAATTGAGCCACATGTGTTTAAAAACATTAAACAAAACATGCTCAATTGGAATAGAAACAATGATCCTGATTTTCTTTCTATTAGAGAAAAAGATCTCTTTATCAATAACGCTTATGAAGGAAAGTTATCGTTAAAACAGTTATACAACCTTGAGCAAGAAAGTGTTGAATACGTTTATAACACATTATTTGGCCACGCTAATGGCTATAAACTTACTTTGGTTGGTGATTTTAATGATGTCCAAACCAAGCTGATGATAACAAAATATTTAGGTAGTTTACCGGCAGGCGAATTACATCAATATACGCATCAGCAATTCCCAATTTCGAAGAACAAAGTTGTATTAAAAGAAAATATAAATGGTGAACAGCGTGCTGATCTCATCTTTGATTTTATATTTGAAGCGACACAACCAAGCATCAAAGAAATTTACGCTACTGATATATTGTCACGTATTTTGAATCGTAAACTTCTTGCCTATGTACGCGAGGAATTATCACTCTCTTACGCACCTCAAGCATGGTGTGGACATGCAACAGCAGGCAGTAACTATGCGCGTTGCCAAATTAATGTAGTCACGGATAAAAGTGATGCCGACAAAGGCGTAACGGCTGTAGAGGAAGCATTAGCTTCTCTTTATCAACACGGTGTTTCTCAGGACGAGCTAGATGAGCATAAAAATGCATTAGCATTAGCAATGTTAGACAATGATAAAATCCCTAAAGCCAGAGCGTGGTTTATTCATCGCGATGCCATGCTAGGATTTGCTGTTGGTTCTGTATTGGAGTCAAATCAGGTTGTGAATAGTATCGATAAAAGTTACATGGACGCATTAATAAATCGTTCATTAAAAGACGCTGGGCAAGTTACACTCATCGCGTTTCCTCGATAATTTATACCAATGGAATTTAGAAAGTGATCGAGTATAGCGCTGGGGAAATTAAGACTACCTAGGGTCTGTTAATCTTTGCCGTTTAAATTTTGTTCAACACAACGCGTTTTAGCAAGTCAGACGGGATGTGGCTTGGTCATGCTAAGTAGATATCGTCTAACGGATAGCAAAACGTCTTTTCATTTTGTATTGCGTACTGTTTGATGTAGTCAAATAGAGCACGAGCAAAGCGTGTTGTGTTGAACCCGTAGGGGAAAATTTGTTGCAAAAATAAACTCGAAAGATCAACAGACCATAATAACAATCCCCCTATGAAGCGAAATATTTTAAGGGCTGATTGTTATTCTCATCTTTTTAGCTCCCCTATTCCAACCTTTAAATGCTTCTTCTAAAAAATAATATTGCTTAAATCAAGCTTAAGAAATAATACCAATTCCGTTAATATAGTGATCAAATATTACGTATGAAAAATGAGTTAGTTAAAGCGAAAATTGATTCAAGTGGTTGTTCCTTTTACGATATTTTTAACGCTGAAATAGCCTCTTTTAACCAGTAAGATTGATCAGTTATTTAGTGGATTTTGTATAATAATGAATCCAGTATTATTTAGTGGTATGGTGATAGCCACAGGATGTATTTAAAGTGAATTAATATATGAGCAACAAACAGTGGCGTTATAGAAAGACTCGATATATAGGTGCCCTGGTCGCTATTGGAACACTTTATATCGCCTTTAGTGGGCCTGCCGATAAAACTAATAACAACAATTCAACAATAGACAATACTGCTCAATTTTTACCTAGCGTAGGATGTAAAGACAGTGAAATGTGTGACAATTCCTCTACACAATCGACGTTACCCGTTGAAACATCTATAACAGCGCTTCCAGCGCCTCCACCAGCAATTAAAACAACAGAGAGTGATTTTATTCCTACAGATACAACGATATCACCTGTTGATCTATACGAAGCTCCTCCTCCCGTGATCATTCAACTACAGGGTAAAGCGTTATTCAAAGAGGTCGATTTTGCAAACCAAGATATACACCAATGTACAATTGAATTTGATAGACAATCTGTTGTAAAAATTAATCAAATTATTGAACAGATGAGTTACAACATAACACTCAAAAAATCCAGTTATAAAATACAGAGCGGGTTAACGTTGAACATTATTTCAGGTGCATTAACTGAAAGCTTTAATGAAATTCTCGTACATAAGATACAAACACTGTTACAAATTTATCGTCAATCCTTTGCCCTAAACCTCAATAAGCAGAGTGAAATAAACCTAGTTATTTTACCTAGCCAAGAATCCTATCAAGAGTTTATATCTCAGCTATCTCTTGATGCGACTAATACCCAAGGATTGTTTTGGGCCAGAAGTAACTATGCGTTTGTAGCTTTTAGAGATACAGAACAAGCCGCAGTAACCGCTTTTCATGAAGCAGTACACGCCATTAACTTCTCCTTAGTTGGTTTACAATCTCGCTGGTCTAATGAGGGCCTTGCCGAGCTATTTGAAAATATGAGAGTGGCACAAGTTAATGGGAGCTATACAGTTAGTTTAAAGCTTCCCTATTTACAATATAATCAAACGACTCCCATGGACTTTCAAAACTTGGTATATGCGGAAAACCAATGGGGAGATATTAATCAAATGAATCACTTATATTCAAGTGCTTTCTCTTTTGTAAGTTATTTATTTAGTGATAAAAAAGGAATGTCGTTAGTCAGTGATTTACTTCAAGAAGAAAGCTTGAACCCATGCCTTCCTTTATCAATGGACCAATATTTTCAAATGATTGATGAGCAGGTCTATTATCTGCCCAGCAGCTTTGACGAATGGATAATAAAAATGACAAACAACCTAAATTATTAACCATTTTATTATAACCGGTCAACCGCAGAAGCCACTGCTTTCATGCCTTTGTTTATATCCTCAAATATGCCATCTACTTGCGCAATAAGCTCTGAACCCGCTAACGATTTTTGCTGCGTTTCGATAATGTTTTGCGATAACGCCATTGATAAGGTGGCATTATTTTTAACCACTTCTGTAATTTCAGCGGTTGAGTCGCTGGTTCGAGTAGCCAATTGTCTGACTTCATCAGCAACGACAGCAAAGCCTCGTCCTGACTCCCCAGCCCTTGCTGCTTCTATTGCAGCATTTAATGCTAATAGATTAGTTTGATCTGCAATTGAAGAAATGGTGCTAACAATATTATTGATTTTATCTGATTGCTCGTTGATCGCAGATATATCCGTTGCCACTATTTCAACGTTACTCGTGATTTCATCCATGATAGCCACACTTTTTGCCAAAACATCGGTACCTTGCGCTGACACTTGCTCTGTTTCGGTGGTTGTAGAGTGGACCGCATCAGAAGCATTATTGATATTTAATACGCGCAGTGTTACATCTGTGGCAAATTTTATGACACGCAATAAATTTCCATTTTCATCTATTATCGGGTTATAACTTGCCTCTAGCCATAAAACATTACCTTCTTTATCTCTTCGTTCAAATAAACCTTGTACGAATTCTCCCCTGTTTAACTGTGCCCAAAACTCTTTATATTCATTGCTATTAATTAGCTCTGGCGAACAAAACAATTGATGATGCTGGCCTTTAATATCGGAAAGGCTATAACCTGTTGTGTTGAGAAAGTTTTCATTCGCATCAATGATGCTGCCATCCAACTCAAAAGAGATAGTGGCAGTTGAATGATCAAGTGCTTTCAATATGCCTTTTTGAATATTTGATTTTTCAACAAAATCGGTCACATCAGTCGCTATTTTAACTACCGAAATAACCTCATTGTTATCACCTTTAACAGCACTGTAACTTGCTTCCAACCAGATAGGATCTTTACCTTTAGTAAAGCGAAGAAAGCGGTCTTTAATAGAGTTTCCTGCGGCAAGCTGTTTCCAGAAATCTTGATACTCATTGGACTGAGAGTACGCTACATCACAAAATATGCGGTGATGTTGACCTTTAATCTCATCAATTGTAAAACCGACAGTATGCAAAAAGTTATCATTAGCATCTACTATTTTCCCCTCAGGGGTAAACTCAATATATGCAACGGACTGTTTTATACTGTTGAATATCTGGTCTGATTTTTTTGCTTTAAGTTGGGAGGCTGAAAGTGGCTCCACTTTCTTGTGTTTCGTTGAAAAAAATCCCATTATATCCTCTGCTCATTGATAATACGCTTGCATATAACCTGATATCATCACGACAGTAACTTACAAGCCATAAATATGTATTAAAAGTTTAGCCTCACTTTATGGTGCGTCTAATTTGCATCACCATAAACAATTAAAAATAATCAATCACATATAAAACTTATGACACCTATCACTCCTTAAATTAAACATAATTGATGAAACCATCAACCAGCTGAAATATCAGATATAAACACTTCCCCTTTTAGCCCTTTGATATAGGGAAACTTTTAAGGTTGTCTTTGTATCGTCCTTAATCCACTTATTTTATTAAACGAAGATAGAGCATGGCGATAAGTAAAGATGCTTTATGATTAAAGATGCTGTTGTTAGTATGGATTTAAAGAGTTGTCCACCTAGGTTCTGTTGACCTTTCAAGTTTAATTTTGCAACAATTTTTGGTTATTGCACATCAATAAACAAAGCGATAACTAGCAATAACTACCCCGATTAAATTCGCCTTAAGGAGCAGTCGTGCTAAGAACTCATAAAGTACTCATTTTTATTATCATATTAGTAGTGGGATCATATTTTTTGCATTCACAACTTCAAGTCAGTATTTCTCCCTTTGATATCTTTTTATTACTGGCATCAATTTTGGGAATTAGCACCTCATATCGTTTTTTATCCCAAGGGATCAAATCAAACCCACCCTTTAATAAAAATTTCTACTCTAGTAAAAACTTTACTTTTAAATTCTCAATTTCATGCTTTACGCTATTAGTAAGCTTTTTACTGCTCATCGATGGCATTGATAATCCATTTGGGCATAGAGAAACGACAAAGGTTTGCTTTGCACACGGCTACTCATATTTTATACTCGGAATATGCTTTCTACTGTGTAGTTTATCGTTCTTTATGGAAACGTTTTACAAAGTGGAAAAAGTTAATAAGACAGTGGATTACAAATAAAGTAAAGAACGATAGTTAACTGCCGAGCTTATTAAAAAGCGCAGTGCTTGTTTTCAATCGGTTTTTCTAGCACTTCCCTATAACCAATTATTTTTATGCCATAATATTGTCAAAGGTTGTGCAAACTTCATCCGTTTTACATGACTATCGATAAGTATCTTTAATTAAAATAAGCCAACATCATGCCCCATATTTGTGTGTTATTAACGCTTTTTATTGTATCGTTTCACGCTAATGCTCATAGAGTGTTAGCTTATATTGAATTAGGTGAGCTCAACACTATTCAACTAAACGAACATAATCTATGGTCGAAAACGACACAGCTCGATCGTCCCCCTAGTTTTAAATTGTTAAAACAACTATATCAAAATGGCCAGCTTGTCCCTTCTACCCTTGGGAAAATGGGCGCCTATGCAACTAAAATTAAATTAGCTAATACTAAAGGAGAGAATGAAACTTGGTTTGTTAACCTGCATATCAACTATTTAGATGTAGGCACCGCTTACTGGGAGTCTGAGCAAGGCGATATTATTGAACTAGCGAGCTTTGGACAAACAAACAGTGAGAACCCCAAGCTGACACATTCACAAGTATTTTCACTGCCATTACGTGATGCAGAGAGTGGTACGCTTTGGATTTACATTCAGGCTAAAATATTTGCCATACCAGCAGATTTAAAGTTCGAAAGTCAAACTACCTTCTACCGTAGCCAATTTTTAATTAATAGCGCAACTTCGATTTCATTTACGGTCATGATGACACTGGCCTTAATTGCTTTTGTTATATACATAAGAACCAAGTATTTAGTGACATTAGCTTGCACCGCATACGTAGGTTTACATGCACTGGGTTGGTTTGCAGCCTCTGGCAGCTGGGGGCATTTATTTTCCGTTTCGAATTTTAATCCTGCATATATTGGCATGTTGATCTTCCCCTTTGCTATCGCTGCAGCTAGCCAATTCACACGCCTACTCTTTAACTGCCAGGAATATCATTTAAAGTTAGCAAAAATATTTAACTTACTGACCATCAGCTGTTTAGCATTTGGGATCTTGATGCCTTTTATCCCCTTTGCATTAAGTTACTTAATTTCTCACATCATCGCCATAATATGGGCCCCGCTCTGTATTGGCACAGGTTTTTACATGCTCAGTAAAAATGACTTCAGAGCAAAGTATTACTTAGCCGGTAATCTTTTATACGGATTAACATTGGTTGTTTATGTTATCTCTCATACTTATAAAATGGTATGGAACGTATCCCCCGAACTGGTTGTGCAACTTGCATTAACCTTTGATTGTATATGTATTCTTCTGTCTCTTTCAGAATGGTTACAAATAAAGCAAAAAGAGTTTCAACGTAGTTATATTACTTCTCGTATTGACCCATTAACGCAAATAGGTAACCGTTTCGCACAAAATGAAACCTTAGCTAACTTAACAGGGCACTACTGTCTTACGTTTATTGATCTTGATAATTTTAAGCAAGTTAATGATCAACTGGGCCATGAAGAAGGCGATCAAGTCTTAATTACCACGGTTGATCTAATACAGAAGAATTTACCGGGACTCGGGTCTTTATTTCGTTGTGGTGGCGATGAATTCATTTTAGTCGTGAGTCTTAATGGCTCACAAAATATAGAGACAACAATAATGCAGTTATCAGAAGCGTTATTAAAAGCTGAATTACAACTGAAAAAAAGAGGATGGGTAGATACAGGGCTTAGCTTTGGCACTGCAACGAGTTTTGAAACATCCAATCAATCTGAATGTTTATCTTTAGCTGATCAGCGAATGTATAAACACAAACAAGAAAAGAAAAAAACAACTGCAATAACTGCTTAGCACAACGGCCTGTTGAACTTTACCCTTTAAATGTTGTTCAACATAACGTGTTTTGAGCAAGGTAGGCGAAGGTAACTTAGTTATTCTTTTCCTCTGACGGATAGCAAAACGTCGTTTTGTATTGCGTACTGTTTGACGTAGTCAAATAAAGTAAGCTCAAAGCATGTTGTGTTGAAGCCGAAGGGCAACATTGGTTGCAAAAATTAACTTAAAATATCAACAGCCACCTAAAATGAAAACACCAGATATAATCTTATCTGGTGTTTTATCGATAACTTATACAGTTAGCAATTGATAGCTACGCACTCTTTAGCATCGCTGATCAGCACTTAACTACCAATCACACCGCCATTGTCTTTAGTGATCATTACAATCGTCGAACGGGGTTTGTTATTGCCCCCTTCCGGGAAGTGACCAGTGGGATGCTGTACACCCACAAACATCGTTTTTTGATCTTCTGAAAAGGTTAAACCTGTTATTTCACAGCCAATAGGCCCGGTTAAGAAACGACGAACCTCTCCAGTTTTAGGATCACCACACAACATTTGATTATTACCTTGTCCTGCAAAATCACCTTCGTTAGAGAAATTTCCATCGGTTTGAATCCATAAACGGCCCGCTTTATCAAAAGCGATACCATCAGGGCTGTTGAACATATTATCTTTATTGATGTTATTACTGCCTGCGTAAAGGTTATCAGAATGGACGGCAGGGTTACCTGCAATTAAATACAGATCCCATTTAAAGGTATTGCTAGTGTGATCGTGCTTCGTCGGTTGCCAACGAACAATTTGTCCATAATGGTTTGCTTCACGCGGATTAGGGCCACCGACTTCTTGGCCTGCTTTTTTACCACGATGTTTATTATTGGTTAACGTACAGAAAACATGTTTTTTATCAGGATGAACAGCAACCCACTCAGGGCGATCCATCGTAGTCGCACCAACTTGAGTTGCTGCGCGTCGAGCAAAGATCATCACTTCAGCTTGATCATTAAATCCATTCTCTTTTGTTAAACCGTTTTTACCATAAGTTAACTCAAGCCACTCACCATCGCCCTCTAGTTTATCCTGTTGCATTGAAAACTTAGCAACATACAAGGTACCTTCATCAAGCAAGTCACGATTAGCTTGTTTATTGTTTGCTTGGTATCTGTTTTTTGAAACAAATTTGTAGAGGTGCTCACCACGTTCATCATCCCCTAAATAAACCACAACATGACCATCTTCATTAACCATTAAGGCAGCATTTTCATGTTTGAAGCGACCTAATGCGGTGCGCTTGATAGGCGTTGAAGTGGGATCATTAGGGTCTATTTCAACCACCCAACCATGGCGATTTGGCTCATTGGGATTTTTAGATAAATCAAAACGTGGATCATGATTATGCCACTGATACTTGCTTTGTTTCGCCTTCAGTCCGTAACGCTGGTGATCATCAGTTAATGATGTCGGTTTTTCCGTACCAAAGAAAGCATTAAAGTTTTCTTCACAGGTTAAGTAAGTCCCCCATGGTGTTTCACCATTTGCACAGTTATTAAAGGTACCAAGTACCTTTTTACCCGTTGCATCAGCATCCGTTTTTAATAATGGATGACCCGCAGCAGGACCAGAGACGCGCATCTCAGTGTTAGCCGTAATACGACGATTCGCTTGGCCTTTTTTATCGATCGACCATTGTCTGCCCTTTTTCACTATTTCAACAATAGTGATCCCGACAGCAGCTTGAGCTTTAAGGACATCATCCTTAGTCATGCTGTTACCTTCATGGGCAAACAGGTATTTATAATTGGTATACTCATTATTAACGGCTAGAATAGCGCGATCATTTGATAACGGGAATATGCTCATACCATCGGTATTGTCGCCAAATTGTAATGCTTGATCAGCTGAATTTTGTTTACCATTGGCATTAAACGCAGGAGCATCGGCAAAAATAGGATCACCCCAAGCCATTAAATTGCTGTAGCTATAACCATTAGCAAGCGTTATCGTGTCGCTGGTTGAATTAGGAATGGCAGTGAAGTTTAATAACTGGCTATCTAAACTGCCCGCAATCGCTTGCGCAATTGGACTAGTTGCTAAGAATGCCCCAGCGCCTGCGACCGTTGCTCCCATCAAGAATTGACGGCGAGATAAACGCGCATTGACCATACTGCTAAAATCTGATTCCTTATCTAAGATATGCTTCATATCGCTTCCCTTTATTTCTATTGTAAAAGATTGAATGTAATGATGTTATTTCAGAATAACGGGGATTTATGACATGGATGTGACATATTGATAGTTGTAATAATCGTAGGCGAGGAATCTTAATTATGACCATTTACTCTAAAATGATGATAAATAATCCAAGATAGTATTTGGTCTCAGACACTCAAAAAGCAACTTGAATGCGATATCAATGGATAGCAAAATTGAAGGATGATTGCCTACCAATATGAATTCATGATACGCGTTTAACCATAGGATAACCGAGAAATTCAGTCAAAGCGCATGGTTTTATACAGAGAGAAATCGGGGAAACCGCAAATTTTCGGATAATTTAAACCTTCCTTCTGTTACAAAAATTACGTGGTTTCTAATTCAACTCATAATAGAAAATATCGGGCAATGAAACATTGAGGCGAGTAAAAACAACTAGTTATAAAATATAGTCTTTGGGTATCCCCGATTAGCTTTTTAAGCGCCTTGTTATGTTTTGCATTAGTTAAAACTGCCTTCAGCTCAATCATAGCCTCCACCATGGGCTCCACCCGATCCATTGGGGCTTGATGGTGGTGTAGAATCTTGTTTAGGACTTCCGGAAAATTGACCACCATTTGTCATGTGCATTGCTAATGGGATAAGAATACCACTTCCTATTATAACTATAATAGCCCCTGCTATATGCCCACTAAAAAACAAATAACCTATAAAAGCAATTAATGCCAAACCTAAAAATATTCTAATAACTCGCTTCATATAAAGATCCTTATTTAACAATATCACATGATGACATAATACGTCACAAAACAGGTGCTTACAAATAAAACATCAAATAAACAGCAATTACCCCATGAGAATATAATATTGAAACTACTGGATGAGAAACATAACGCCCAATTAAGTGGGCAAAAATTGTTGGCTATAATGTGTAGCGCAGCGAAACGTAGCCAACTGTTTTTATTCCGTTTAAAGAAGTGTGCTATTCGAGTATGCCATCTTCTACTGCAGTCTCTAATTTACCTTTCACGACACTCCAAATTTGCTCACTACCTTGCGAAATATCAACACTATTCAAAGCAAACACTTTTTCTTTAGGTATATTATTTTTCTTCCAGCTATGCCCTTCATCATTGATGTTATGAAGTAATGGAGGGATTCTGTCTATTGCTTTTGCATACTTTGCTTCAGGAGTTTCCGCTAGTTCACACTCATGCCACAATTCAAGGTACTCTGCTCTTTGTTCTTCAGGTAATATATTTAATACTCTATTAATGCATGCTTCTTCTTTACTCTTATTTTCAACAGTTCCACTGTTGTAAACAATTGTATCACCTACATCAATTTCACCCAGATCATGTACCAATAACATTTTGATTACTCTATTAATATCGATTGATTCATTAGAGTAGTCTTTAAGTAACAACGCAGATAAACACACATGCCAACTATGCTCTCCCGAGTTTTCATAACGTTCAAGTCCAACTGGTCGCGTCTTTCTCAGAACAGCTTTTAGTTTCTCAATTTCAACAATGAAGTCTAATATTTTTGCGATATCTTCCATAGATAAATAAATCCCCGAGGTACACTTAACGCCCGCTTAAGCGGACAAAAATTGTTGGTTATGATGTGGAGCGAAGCGGAACCTAACCAACTGTTTTTGTTCCGTTTAAATGCCTTGTATGGATAATTACCCCACCAAATAGTTACCTTTTAAACCCGTTTAGGTAAAGTGAGGCCCAAGCTTTGGCTGCAACCAAAGCCTTCTTATACAACAGTTCGGTAAATTGCAGGCTCCTCATTTGAGAGACCGTTAACAAGTGAGAACGTTGTATAGGACTCCAAGCATTAAACTCGAATAGTCAACTGGGCCTCGAGCCCGAATAGCAAGGCGGAGTCAGCTTATTATGAATTGCACAAACAATCAAAAAGAAATCACCATCGGTTTCGACCCAGGCCAGCGTCGT